>CALWXR010000012.1 GCA_944385535.1 uncultured Oscillospiraceae bacterium | reverse complement strand
TCGGAGGAACCAACGAACATTCCTCTCTCACCGGCACTGGCTGAGCCTTTGCTGAACAAAGTCGATAAGCATATAAAAAAATTGCTTATCGTGTTTACTCAGCTTGGTATAAATATTGATCCAGCTGCTGGGAAACAAAAGGGAAATTGGCGCAAGGGTTTGGCTGGTTCCGCGTCTAAGTGCTCCCCTACCCTGCCGGGGGCCTTCCTTTCTTGTCTCGGCAAGAAAGGAAGCAAAGAAGCCGACCGGGGAGGCGCTGAACGCTGGCCAGCTCCCGCGCCCATCATCCGCGGCGATTCGCCGCCCGCCCTCCCCGGACCCCTCCCGGCGCGCACTTGGTAGGTGCCGGTATACCCTTTCACCGCTGAATGGGTACTGTGCCCGAATCGGTACACAGCATCCGAATCACTGCCCAGCCTTGAGATTGCTTTCTGCTTGCGGTGGAACCAATGGGCCGCATTCCGTTTGGGAGTTTGTAAATTCTTTGCTGAATCAGTCGATAACCACATAAAGAAAAATCCGGACCTGCGAAAACGCAGGTCCGGTAATGTTATCCGGGCATGTATACGTTGATATCCACATTTCCTTCGATGCCCGGAACACTGCCCCGGTCGGTGAACTGCCACATTTCCACCTTCCAGGGATAGGTCATCCGATCCTGGTACAGCGCCAGCCAGAAGGGGTATGCTTCCAGTTCGCTTAAGTAGTACAGGGTTTCCGACTGGTGCCAGTTAAAGTACACCATGGGCTGATAGCCCAGCTCGGTCATCTTCTGGCAGAAGTGGAGCTGAATGTCCGTTAAGGTCCGGGCATCCATATTGGCGGTGCGGGGAGAATCCACGCCGGGAATTTCCCAGTCCAGGATGATGGGCATTTCCAGCTTATAATCCCCCAGAATCTCCAGCATAAAGGCGATTTCTTCCTCCGCCTCCTGGATGCTCAGGGCCTGGGAGAAGAAGTAAGCTCCTACCGCCAGACCCGCGTCCGCCGCTCCCTGCAGATTTTGCTGGGCGAATTCATCCTCCACCAGCCGGCCGGCTTGACCGTAGCCCCGGTAGCCCAGACGGATGATGGCAAATTCAATGCCGGAATTCTTTACCTGCTTCCAGTCAATATTGCCCTGATAGGCGGAGACGTCAATGCCGGCGTAGCTGTCGGTTCGCAGGCAGTACAGGTAGTTATGCTTCTGATACTGGAAATCCAGAGAGCCGTAGGGGTTTTTCTCCGGAGGGATGGTGGGTTCCTGGGTTTCTTCCGGCGCCAGCGTCTCCTCTTCCTCAACCTGGGTGGGTTCCAGGAAGGCTTCTGTCTCCCCGGCAGCATGCTGGTGGCGATCCACGTAGGCTTCGGGGTCGTCGGTTTCCTCCACATGGTAATAAGGGATACACAGCACCGCCGTTACACACAGCAAAACCGCGCAGAAACCGGCGATGATCCCCATGACCGCCTCTGCTCGCAGTTTCTTCCGGCGAGGCGGGGCGGGGGGATACGTGTCATCGAGCAGCTGCTCCATTGGAGGGGCGGACGGATCTGGCTCTTGCGGGAGGGGCGTTTTCTGATGGTCTTTTTCCAGAACCAGTTCCGGGATCTGGGTAGGGATCGGCTCTTCACCGGTCTCATCCTCCACAGGTAAGTCGATGGTTTTCACGTCCAGCCTCCTTTCGGCAAATTCTTCTGACCAGTATATCATATTTTTCCCCGTTCGCCAAGAGGGAAACCGGAGAAAGATCCTCCGGCGGCGGCAAGCGGAGAAGAAAGAAGCTTTCCAAAACAAAAACCGGGGATAGTCCCTTGCCGGGGAAAAACAGAGTTTTCCGGCTTTTTTTCTTCAAAAAAAGAAGAAGTCCCCCTGCCATTCCGGAAAATTCCGGCTATTGACTTAATTAAATCTTAAACAATCCGTTAACTTTCCTTTGGAGCGGTTGCAATCGGCGTTTTTTGCAATATAATAAGTATCAGAATGCCGCCAAAACCCGGCTGCCGCGGAGCAAATGGGTTTTCGGGACGTCCTATCAGCTTTTTATGCAAAGGTGCGTATGTTATGAGTGGAATCAGCAATTGGCTTCAAAGATTCTCCGCCAAATTATCCGCGGGGTTTCGCAGCTTTATGGCCGGGCGCTATAGGACAGACCGGTTGAATATGGTGATTTTATGCACCGGCTTGGCGGCAAGCCTATTGTCTGTTTGGATCCAGACCTCGCCGTTGAATTTGGTTTTCTGGGCGCTGAGCTACGGCCTGATGTTTTGGGCCATTTTCCGCAGCCTGTCCCGGAATACCTATAAGCGCTATCGGGAAAACCGGAAGTTTTTAATGATGCTGGATCGGATCAAGGATCGGGAGAATCGCTATTTTGACTGTCCCCGATGCCATCAGACGGTGCGGGTCCCCAGAGGCAAGGGGAAGATCGCCATCACCTGCCCCAAGTGTAAGGAAAAATTTGTGAAGAAAACCTGAGCAGCTCCCCCGGTCAATGGCCGGGGGTTTCCTATTAAAGAAAGGGAGGGGACGGCCCCTCCCTTAAATTCTGTTTACCGATACTTGCCCAGGAAGAACAGGGCCAGAACGCCGGGACCGGTGTGGGAGCCGATGACCGCGCCTACGTAATTGATGAACACTTCCTTTACGCCGTAGTTTTCCTTCAGCAGCTTGGCCAGGTATTCCGCGTCCTCCCGGCAGTCGCCGTGGGAGATGAACATGGTGCTGTTGTCGTAGCCCGCGCCCAGTTCCCCGGCCTTCTTTGCCAGAGCCTCGATGGAGGCCCTCCGGCCCCGAACCTTGGACATGCTGATCAGGTGCCCCTCGTCGTCCATGTGGAGCACCGGCTTCATATTCAGCATGGTGCCCACCAACGCGGTGCTGGCGCTGATCCGGCCGCCCCGCTTCAGGTGCATCAGATCGTCCACGGTGAACCAGTGGCACAGGTGCAGCTTGTTCTCTTCCACCCAGGTATGCAGAGTGTCCAGATCCATGCCCTCATCCCGCTTCTTGCAGGCGTACCAGGTGAGCAAGCCCTGGCCCAGGGAGGCGCAGAGGGTATCCACCACGTAGATCTTCCGCTGGGGATAGCGCTGCTTCAGATCTTCCCCGGCAATGACGGCGGACTGGTAGGTGGTGGACAGGCCGGAGGAGAAGGCCAGCACCAGAACGTCCTTGCCCGCCTCCAGAACGGGGATCATGGCGTTGGACCAGCGTTCCGGATTGATGGCGGAGGTCTTGGCAATGCCGCCGGTACGGAAGGCGTCGTACATCTGCTTCAGGGAATCGTCGTTTACATCATCAAAAATCCGGCCCTGAAAATCCACGGTCAGGGGAACGTTGATCAGGCCGTAGGTTTCATAATCCGCCGTGGGGAAGTCACAGCTGGAGTCGGTAATGATTTGATAATCAGACATCGTTCTCACGCTCCTAAGTGGAAATATGTTAACCAGCTTATTATAATACAGATGGGGAAAAAAGTCATGCCCCTAATGGGAGAATTTTTCCTATGCCCTCCCCTACCGGTGGTAGAATTCCCGTTTCTACTGGCGGTAGAGGAAAAACAGGGTTATTTCAGGGCGTCAGAGCCGCGCTCTTTCAAATGGATGAGGATGTTGTTTTCGTCCGCGTAAATGGTTTGGTAATAGCCGTCGTGCACCAGGGGGAGGTTTTTCTCTTCCAGATCCCACACCGTCACCACATTTTCCAGACCGTAATAGTAGTAAAAGGCGTAGTCGTTCCAGGTGGAATGATCCTGCTGGAAGGTCATGGTGACCATGCGGCCCAGGGCGCCGGAGAACTGGGGCATGTTTTCCAGAATGGGAGAGAAGCCGATGGAGCCGGTGACTTGAATGTTGGTGGGTTCCTGAGAATCCAGCACAGACAGATCGTTCAGCTCCTGAAGCACCATTTCCATACGGAAGTTCCGGTAGCGGACCTGCTCTTCCAGGGCGTTGCCGTACATAAAGGAAAATACAATCATAAACCAACTCAAACACAGGCAGGCCAGCTTGGGGATCTGGGCCCGGTCAAAGTCCACACACAGCAGGGCGATAACGGCGATGCACACTCCAAAGCCGTACATGGCCCGACAGGCAAAGGAAGGCGTGGTCAAGGCGATGTACAGGCCAAAGGACAGGCACAGCGCCAATGTGAGGGCCGCGGCGGCCAGCAGGCCGGTGAGCAGCTTTTTGGTTTTCGCCTGACGAACGTGCAGAACCACAAAGCTGACCAAAAGGATCCCAATGGCGGCGATCCACTTCCAGTCAAAATCAGAAAGCACCAGCTGAAAATATTGCCTGAGATTGGAAAGAACGCCCGCAGGAAGCTGGCTCAGGGGGAACATCTCACTGCTTACATAGTCGGAAACCGGCTTCATGATAAACACCCGGTACAGCGCCACGCCTATGAGATATCCGGCGGCGGAGTACAGCGCCACCCGGACGGGCTTTTGGAAGGTGTTCTCCCGATGCCAGAGCACAAAGGCCAGCAGAACCACGGTGGAGGGGAAGATCCCCAAGCTTGCCTGATAGATGGAGCTGGCCAGCAGAATACACACAGCGGTCACCGTAATATAAAGCCCGGGCTTACGGCTGAAAAACAGCAGGGGGAACAGATTCAGGAAAATGGTCAGCGCCATGTAGGGGCAGTCGAATTTGAAAGACAGGCATTCCAGGAAGTAGGGGCACAGACCCACAGGAAGCACAGCCACAACGCTCCAAAGGGAAACCTGTTCTTTTTGGGAGAAGGTAAGGATCAGGATCATGCCGGCGGCGGAAACGATCAGCACCGCCAAAAACTGGGTCAGGGGCGACAGATCCACCAGATAGTCGCCGGTATTCACCAGCTTGATTAAAAAGCCCATAAAATGCCGGCTGAACAGCTCAAATCCGGGAATCCCGTCCACGATCCGCTGCATATCGTCCATATAGTCCACATTGGCCCGAACCAGGGCGCTGATGGAGATCCAGTTCACAGCGCACAGGATGAGATAGGAGCGGAGAATGGAAGGATTGGCGGAAAGCCGCCCTTTCAGATCCCCCAGGGCGTCCAGGAATCCAAGCCTTTCCTCTTCCAGGCATATAAGAAGCAGAAGGGCGTAAACGGAGGCTCCCCCCAGGAGGATGGCCGCCAACAGAGTGATCCTTTCCGCTGTCAACGGAAGGATGGCCTGAAGGAAGGCGACAAGGGATCCGATCCGGCGGCTTTCCAGAGCGATGGGATAAAAGAAGGCGGATAGAAAACCGGCAAGGATCACCGCTGCCAAAAAGAAGGAAAAGCTGCCCTTGCGCCGGATCACCTGGGGATCAAAGGGGAAAACCAGGCAAAGGCCAAGGACGAGGAACAGAAAGGTGAGAAAGCCGGGAAAATTGTGCATGGTGGAAAACAGCATGAACCCGGCTGACAGGCAGGAGATCAAAAAAGGGATGTTCCAAAGCCTGGATTTCAGGGTAAAGCTGCCCAGATAATTTTTGATATGTTCCATAGGGGGATCCTTTCGGTCAAAGCAAAGGCCCTTTTTGGGGAATCGGATGGCCGGATTGCTGGATTCCATTCAAAAAGGGCAGTCAAGCTGTTTGGAATTGTGTGACGGCTGAGGGAGAGCTTCCGTCATCCGCGCGTCCCCGGCGGGGGGCTTAATGGGCTTTGCCCTTTCCGGGCTTCTTTTTGCTCTTGCTGCGAAGCTCGCCCCTGCGGTCATACCGGGCAGCGGCCAGCAGATTGATGGAGATGGTGGCGGCCAGGGCCAGCACGGCTTCCCAGATCAGGCAGTTGACCGCGGTCCATACCATGTCCATGGCCTCCCCGCTGTCAAAGCCGGCGGTGATAAATACCATGATTATGGTCAGGATCAGTCCCAGTCCTCCCAGGATCAGCCCCGCGATCCGCTGGGTAAACCGCCATGCCTGCACGCTGCCCATGCCGAAATAGCACCGGTAGCCAAAATAGAAGTTGGCTTCCTTGGGGGCGAAGAATAGATAGGAAAGGCCCAGAGCCAGCATCAAAATCGGTCCGATGAGCACAGCCACCCGGCAGATGGTTTCCAGACTGCCAAAGATGCTGGCAAGATCCGGAAGAAGCGCGGCCGGGTCAAAGGCGTCCATAAGCCCCTTGATGGAGTCGGCGTTCAGAACCGCTTCCGTGGCTTCGGTGGCTTCGGTGGCCACGGTGGCGACGGTTTCCATAACTTCTGTTGTCTGCATGATTATTCCTCCAGGAATCGCATAAAGCTGCCTGCGTCCTGAAACCGATGGTAGATCGAGGCAAAGCGGATGTAGGCCACCTCGTCCAAGGGCTTCAGCCGTTCCATGACCATCTCCCCAAGCTTGTCGGTGCTGACCTCCCGCTCCAGGGTGTTCTGGATGGCCTGCTCGATCTCAATGGTGATCCGGTCCAATTCGGTTACGTCCACTCTCCGCTTGTCAAAGGCCCGGATCATGGAGTTGAGTATTTTATTGCGGTCAAAGGCCTGACGGGAGCCGTCCCGCTTAACCACGATGATGGGCAGGCTTTCCACTACCTCATAGGTGGTAAAGCGCCGCTGACAGCCCATACATTCCCGGCGCCGCCGGATGCTCGTGCCGTCTTCCGAGTGGCGGGAGTCTACGACTTTGCTTTCCTGGTCGCCGCAAAACGGACATTTCATGGGGGAATCACTCCCTTTTCCAAGATATTTTACCTATTATATCAGACAATGGAACCACTGTCCAGCTTTTTTTCCAGGCGGGATTCGACGGATCCGCCCTCTTGCCAACAGGCGGGATTTGGGGTAAAATAAAAAAGAAACTACATGCTTAAGGAGTCATTTCATGAGTAAGAAAACCGTATTCGTCCTGTGGGGCGTTTTGTTTATTGTGTGCGCGGGGCTGGGATTTATCCCCGGCTTTTCCCAGGAGGTGTCCGGGGCGGTGCAGGGGGTGCTGACGGCGCTTTCCCTTCTCTTTTTCGCGCCGCCGGGGTATTTGCTGTATCAGGCAAGCCGGGAAGGGGACGGAAAAACCCTCAGGCTGCTGCGAAATCTCTCGGCCGCTTCCTTGGCCGGGACGGTGCTGGTGCTGATCCTGAATGTTCTGTCCGCTTTCGCGTCGGAGACTGTGGGCAATGTGCTCCATGGGATCCTGATCCTGGTATCCACGCCCATGATGTGCAGCGGCTACTGGGTGCTGAGCCTGTTCTTATGGGCCTGTATTCTGATGGTCAGCCTGTCCCTGCTGAAAAAGCAAAGGGTATGATTTTTCCCGGAACGTCCCCTTCCCCGCTCATCAGCGCCGGGAGCTTCCGGCCGCGCTGAAAATGACATAAAAACGTGCTGTGGCCGATTTCTCCGACCACAGCACGTTCGCTTTACTGATACTGTTCTTGATGAAAATCTTTCATCCGAATGGATTCAGGATGTTCAAAGAGAATCCGTATGACGCTGCTTGTTCAGCTGATCCGCTTTGCAGAAGAGGGCATAGCCGATCAGGAAGATGATCACCAGGGTGCCCACGGCGATGCTTTCGTTTTGCAGCTCCAGGCCGAATACCCGGATGGTCATACCGCCGGTGAGCTGACTGACCAGAGCCACCAGCATGGTGCCCAGGAAGGAAGCGCCCTTGCCGCAGATGTCCATAAGACCGAAATACTCGCCGCTGCGCTCCGGAGGGATGATTTTCCCCAGGTAGCTGCGGCTGAGGGCCTGGATCCCGCCCTGGAACATGCCAACCAGGGTCGCCAGCAGCCAGAACTGCCACTGGCTCACCAGAAACACGGCGAACAGGGTGATGCCGGTGTAGGCCAGAATGCAAATCCGGATCAGCAGGCCCGCGTCATACCTGGCGGAAAGACGGCCGAATAAAATGGCGCAGGGGAAGGCAACGATCTGGGTCAGCAGCAGGGCCAGCAGCAGTCCGGTGGTATCCAGGCCCAGGGCGGTGCCGTAGGCGGTGGCCATGTCGATGATGGTGTACACGCCGTCAATAAAGAAGAAAAAGGCCAGCAGATACAGGAAAATGTGCTTTTGTTTCTTGGCTTCCCGGAAGGTCTTGCCCAGCTGGCGGAAGGTGTCGGCCATGGGGTGGCTCTGTCCTTCCACATAGGCGCTCTGGCGGTAGCGCCTGAGCAGGGGCAGCGAGCACAGCACCCACCATGCCGCGGTGATCAAAAAGGCAATGGCCATGGCGGCTGCCTGATCGCTGCTGGTGAGCACCAGGATCAGGCACACCACAAAGGGGATTACAGAGCCGATATAGCCAAAGGCATAGCCCATGGAGGATACCTTGTCCATCCGGCTTCCGGTGGTGATCTCCGGCAGCATGGCGTCATAAAACACCAGAGAGGAGGAATAGCCTACTTTGGCGATGACGAACACGATCAAAAAGGACAGCCAGCTGCCAACGCCTCCCAGCATGGCACAGCCAACAGCCCCCAGCAGGACACAGACGGTAAAGATCGGCTTTTTGAAGCCCTTGTAGTCCGCCAAGGTGCCGCAAATGGGGCCGATGAAAGCAACCAGCAGGGTAGCCGCGGAACCGGCGTAGCCCCAGTAGGACAGGTACATCTCTTCGTCCACGCCTCCGGCGGTGGCAAGGGTGTTGAAGTAGATGGGGATCAGGGTGGACACCAGCAGGATGAAGGCGGAATTGCCGATATCATAGAGGATCCAGCTCCGTTCCAGAGGCGTCAGCTTCATTTTTTCGTTCATGATTATGCTCCGTTTCTTATATGGATTCCCCTTTTGCGTTAGCCAAAGGTCTGGCTGAATTCCTCTCCCAGGGAGGCGTCCGTATTCATTGACTGGATCAGCCGCTCTAAAAGCTGGGGATAGCTGTTCAGGGCCCGGTTATAGTATACCAGCATCTGGCTGTCCATCACCTTCCACCGGGCGTCGGCCCGGGTAGGAAGAAGGTGATCGGCAATGAGCTGGCTTTTTGTGAGCTTTACCAGCCGTTCCACCCGGCGGCGTTTTTTGCCGGAGAAGAATCTGGCGGCCCAGGCCATGTGACGGACGGCGGCGTTGATCTGCCCCGGTGTGGCGGGGGGATAGAAGGCGGCCACGGTGACGCATTCTCCCCGGGTCAGCTTTATGTGGGGGCTGAGATCCTGGGTGTGGGGAGGCTTTAAGCCGTCGCAGTCCAGAAGGTACCGGTCAAATTCCGATTCCAGTTCCACATGCCGGGCTTCCCCGCTTTCCTCCGCCTTGTTTACATAGGGGTGACAGGCGCTGTCCAGGCAGTAGTGGGCCAGCAGGCCGTACAGATAGACACGGCCTGCTTCCGTGGCGGCGGCTTGAGCGGCCTGGGCAAAGAATTCCTGCCCGGTCATGGCGTGAAATTGGTGCCCCAGTTCTCCGGCGGCGGTTTTCCAAAATGGATTGTAGTAGAAGAAGATGTCCGGGCCGTGAAGCCCCACATCGTACAGCCGACGGAACCGCTGAATGCTTTTGCGGATGTCATCGGGAAGGGCGGAAAGGGCCTGCTTGCCAAATCGGTAATGGGCATAGCCGGCGGGCATAACGATCACCTCTTGTGTGTAGTGTTTTGTATATTCTACACCAAAAATCGTCAAAAGAGAAGTATTTCCTTCGAAAAATTATGTGCATGATTATGTAAACTGCGGGAGGCGGGATTATGTAAACTCCCCGCCCCTTGCAATGGAAAGTCCGGTGTGGTATACTCAAAGGCAGAATGCAAAGGAAGGTGCCAGCCATGCAGACACGAAAGCTTTACTATGAGGATTCCCACTTGTCCCGGTTTACCTCCCGGATTCTTTCCTGTGTTCCGGTAAAGGCGGGATATGAGATCATTCTGGAAGCCACCGCCTTTTATCCCGAGGGCGGGGGCCAGGGGGCGGACACAGGAACCTTGGGCCCTGTCCGGGTGCTGGATACCCGGGAGCGGGGGGAGACGGTGGTTCACCTGTGCGGCGGCCCCTTGGCGGAAGGCGAGATCGTAGAGGGAATTGTGGACTATGAAGCCCGGTTCTCCCGGATGCAGCAGCACTCCGGGGAGCATATCGTCTCCGGCATCATCCACCGGTGGTATGGTTACCATAATACCGGCTTCCATATGGGCGCCGATGTGGTGACCATCGACTTTGACGGGGTGATCCCTCCGGAGGACCTGCCCCAAATCGAAGCCGAAGCCAACCGGGCGGTGTGGCGGAATCTGCCCATTCGCTGCTGGTATCCGTCGGAAGAAGAGTTATGTAAACTTACATATCGGACGAAACGGGCCTTGCCCTGGCCGGTGCGGATTGTGCAGGTGCCGGGGTATGATACCTGCGCCTGCTGCGGCACTCACGTGCAGGCCACCGGGGAGATCGGCCTGGTGAAGCTGTTCAGCGTGCTGGGCTTCCGGGGCGGCACCCGGATGGAAATGGCCTGCGGCGGTCAGGCCCTGGCCATTCTGAACCAGGCCTACCAGCAAAACAAGCAGGTATCCCAGGCCTTTTCCGCCAAGATTCGGGAGACCGGCGCCGCCGCCCGGCGGATGAATGAGGTCCTTGCCCAGCAGAAATACCGGATTGTGGGCCTGGAAAAGCGGATCTTTGCCGCCATCGCCCGGGACTATGAAAACCAAGGGGACGTTCTCCACTTTGAAGAAAACCTGGACAGCGCCGGCCTCCGGGATCTGGCGGACGCCATTGGGAAAGGCTGCGGCGGCACGGCGGCGGTGTTCAGCGGAAGCGAGGAAGAGGGCTACGGCTACTGCCTGGTCAGCCGCGCCGGGGACGTAAGGCAGCTGGGCAAAGAAATGACCGCCGCTTTAAAGGGCCGGGGCGGCGGCAAAGAGAATTTTCAGCAGGGCCGGGTCTTGGCGGGAAGAGCGGAAATCTGTGATTTTTTCAGCCGGGAGAGAACCCGGAAATCCGGCGGCGGGGTTTCCCCATAGACGCTTTGACATAGGGCGCGGTGCCCGGGAGTTTATGAATGCCGAAAACAATGTGGGGCTGTCTGATTAAGAGACAGCCCCAAAAAATTGCGCCCTTCGGCTTTGGTTACCCAGGGACCGGCGGCCCGGAAGCGAGGGATTCCCTCCGGTTTCGGGGAACCCCGTACAACAATTCTTAAGAGAAACCGGCGGATTTTATTCACAAATTCGTCTATATTTTTCTTTACAGCTGTGCTATAATACCGTAAATTGATTTGTTATTGCCATTTGTTTTTATTAAAGGAGAAGGATCATGGGACTTTTCGATAAAGTGTTCGGCACCCGTTCCCAGCGGGAGATCAAGAAGATCCAGCCCCTGGTGGACAAGATCCTGGCGCTGGAGCCGGAGTACCGGGAACTGTCTGAGGAAGCGCTGAAGGCAAAAACCGGAGAATTTAAAAAACGGCTGAATGAGGGGGAGACGCTGGACGATCTTTTGCCCGAGGCCTTCGCCGCCATTCGGGAGGCGGCGGACCGGGTGCTGGGATTGCGCCCTTACCCGGTTCAGCTCATCGGCGGCATCGTGCTCCATCAGGGCCGGATCGCGGAAATGAAAACCGGTGAAGGCAAGACCCTGGTTGCCATTCTGCCCTGCTACCTGAACGCCCTCACCGGCAAAGGCGTCCACGTGGTCACCGTCAACGACTACCTGGCCAAGTATCAGTCCGAGTGGATGGGCAAGGTCTACCGCTATATGGGCCTGACCATCGGCCTGGTGATCCCGGGCATGAGCCAGCAGGAGCGCCGGGCCGCCTATGCCGCGGACATTACTTACTGCACCAACAATGAGCTGGGCTTTGATTATCTGCGGGACAACATGGCCATCTACAAGCAGGAGCTGGTTCAGCGGGGTCATAATTTTGCCATTGTGGACGAGGTGGACTCCATCCTCATTGACGAGGCAAGAACCCCGCTGATTATTTCCGGCAAGGGGGAGGATTCCTCCAAGCTGTATGAAATGACGGATTATTTTGTGTCCACTCTGCGCCGGCAGGTGTTCGCCAAAACCGACGAGAAGGAAGTTCAGGACGACTACGACTGCGACTACATCGTAGACGAGAAGCACCGTACCGTGTCCCTCACCGCCAGCGGCATCGCCAAGGCGGAAAAATACTTCGGGGTGGAGAACCTGGCGGACGCGGAGAACACCACCCTTTCCCACCACATCAACCAGGCCATGAAGGCCCGGGGCCTGATGAAGAAGGACATTGACTATGTGGTAAAGGACGGCCAGATCATCATTGTGGACGAGTTCACCGGACGGTTAATGTACGGGCGGCGGTACAATGAAGGCTTGCATCAGGCCATCGAGGCCAAGGAAGGGGTAGCCGTGGCGGGAGAAAGCAAGACCCTGGCCACCATCACCTTCCAGAACTTCTTCCGGCTGTACAATAAGCTCTCCGGCATGACCGGCACCGCATTGACGGAAGAAGAGGAATTCAACGCCATTTACAATCTGGACGTGGTGGAGATCCCCACCAACAAGCCGGTGATCCGGCAGGACCACACCGATGTGGTATATAAAAATGAGGCGGGCAAGTACCGGGCCATTGTGGAGCAGGTAAAGACCTGCCACGAAAAGGGCCAGCCGGTGCTGGTGGGCACCATTTCCATTGAGAAAAGCGAGCTGCTCAGCAAGCTGTTAAAGCGGGAGGGCATCGGCCACAACGTGCTCAACGCCAAGCACCATGAGCAGGAGGCCCAGATTGTGGCCCAGGCCGGTAAATTCGGGGCGGTGACCATCGCCACCAACATGGCCGGCCGTGGTACGGATATTATGCTGGGCGGCAACGCGGACTTCCTGGCCAAGGCGGAGCTGGCGAAGATGGATCTGCCCGAGGAGCTGCTCCGGGAGGCGGACTCCTATGCCGAGACTTCCGATCCGGAGATTCTGGCGGTACGCGGAAAGTATGAGCAGCTGCTGAAAAAGCACCGGGAGGAGATCAAGGACGAGGCGGAAAAGGTTCGCCAGGCAGGGGGCCTGTTCATTGTGGGCACCGAGCGCCATGAGTCCCGGCGGATCGACAACCAGCTCCGGGGCCGTTCCGGCCGTCAGGGGGATCCCGGCGAGAGCCGGTTCTACCTGAGCCTGCAGGACGATCTGATGCGCCTGTTCTCCACGGATCGGGTCATGGGCATGATGGATTCCCTGGGCATTGACGAGGATACCCCCATTGACGCCAAGATTTTGAGCAACGCCGTGGAAAACGCCCAGAAGAACGTGGAATCCCGGAACTTCCGGGCCAGAAAGAACGTGCTGGAATACGACAACGTGATGAACACCCAGCGGGAAGTGATCTACGCCCAGCGGCAGAAGGTGCTGGACGGAGAGGACCTGCGGGAGAATATGATGACCATGCTCCGCGCCTTTGTGGAGAGCACCGTTACCACCGCCCTCAGCGACGACGGCGGGCTGGTTACGGAAAAGGGACTGAAAAACCTGGCCGCTTCCATGGAAGGGATCTACTTCGCCAAGGGAACTCTGGCTTCCCGGGAGAATCAGCTTCTGGGCAAAAAGGCGGAGGATCTGACGGAAACGGTATTCGACATTGCCAGGAACACCTACGAGGCCAAGGAAACCGCCTATACCCCCAAGGTCATGCGGGAGCTGGAGCGGGTGATCATGCTCCGGGTGGTGGACGAATACTGGATGGACAACATCGACGCCATGGAGGATCTGAAGCAGGGCATCGGCCTGCGGGCCTACGGCCAGCATGATCCGGTGGTGGCCTACAAGGAAGAGGGCTATCAAATGTTCCAGGCCATGATCCAGGCCATCCGGGAGGAGACCATCCGGCGGATGTTCCTGGTGCAGCTGCGGCCTGCCCAGGAGGTCAAGCGGGAGAAGGTGGCCAAGGAGACCGGCGCCACCGCCGCGGGCAAGGCCCAGGTGAAGCGGCAGCCGGTGCGCAACGCCGCCAAGAAGGTCGGCCCCAACGATCCCTGCCCCTGCGGCAGCGGCAAGAAGTATAAAAAGTGCTGTATGCAGAAAGATAAAATGGCGGAATGAGGTGGAAAGCCCCTTCCGCTGTCAGGAGCAAATCATGTCTATAAAGAATGTAAAAGTTGGAACATTGGAATATCTCACGGCGGAGGGGATCGCCGCGCCCCACTGCTTTACCACCCGCTATGGGGGCGTGAGCACCGGAAACCAGGCCAGCATGAATCTGGCTGTGGGCCGGGAGGACACCATGGAGAATGTGGAACAAAACATCCGCATCCTCTGTGAGGGCGTGGGTGTTGACCCGGACAAAATCGTAATGACCCATCAGACCCACTCGGACATTGTCCGGGTGGTGACGGATAAGGACGGGGCGGGGCTGTGCCACCGGAATTACCCGGAGTGCGACGGCCTGGTGACCAACACCCCCGGGGTGAGCTTAATGGTGTTCACCGCCGACTGCACGCCCCTGCTCTTCCACGACCCGGTGACCGGCGCCGTGGGCGCTGCCCACGCGGGCTGGCGGGGCACCGCCAAGGCCATCGGCCCCAAGGTGGTGGAGGCGATGGTTCGTTCTTTCGGCTGCAAACCGGAGAATATCCGGGCGGCCATCGGCCCCAACATCGGCCAGTGCCATTTTGAAACCGACGCCGATGTGCCCCAGGCCATGCTCGCCGCCTTTGGAGAGGATGTGCTGCCCTATATAGAAAAACGCGGGGAAAAGTACCACTTGGATCTGAAGGCCATCAACGCCCTGGCCCTGAACCGGGCGGGGGTCACCCATATTGACATCAGCGACGAATGCACCTATTGCAGCCATGATCGGTTCTGGTCCCACCGGTTCACCCAGGGGCGGCGAGGCTCTCAGGGGGCGCTGATTCTATGCAAGGAGGCAGATCAATGAAAAAACGGATCGCGATGTTGACAGCCGTGGTGATGCTGCTGGGCATGCTCCCGGGCTGCGGCAGAAAGATCGACAATTCCGCCTATGTAGCCACCGGCGACGCCATTTTGATGGAAGGCCAGGAGCCGGAGGACATTCTGCCTGAGGAGGAAGATACCCAGGAGCTGACCCTGATCTATTATAAGGAACGATCCATGAACCCCCTGTACGGCAGCGACTACACCAACCGGCTGGTGATGTCCCTGATCTATCAGCCGCTGTTTTATGTAAACTCCGACTATGAGCCGGTTCCCATTCTCTGCTCCGGCTACAAGGTGACCACGGATTACCGAACCTGGACCATTTATATTGAGGAAAACGCCACCTTTTCCGACGGCGCCCAGGTCACCTTGCAGGATGTAATGGCTTCTTATGAGCAGGCCCGGGAAAATGTCTACTACAAGGGGCGCTTTACCCATATTGCCAAGATCGAGCTGTCCAGCGACGGCGGCATCGACTTCTTCCTGGATACCCCCTACCAGAACTTTCCCCTGCTGCTGGATATTCCCATCGTGAAGGCCGCCGAGGTTCAGGCGGATCACCCTGTGGGCAGCGGGCCCTATGCCCTGGTGGAGGAGGAGAACGCCCAGTCTTACTTGCAGCGGGTGAGCAACTGGTGGTGCGGCAGTACGGAGCTGGCGGCTACCGCCTCCCATGTTCCCCTGCTGGAAGCGGAGTCCACCTCCCAAATCCGGGATGAATTTGAGTTTGGAGACGTGGGCATTGTGTGCACCAATCCCCAAACCGACGTCTATGCCGACTACCGCTGTGACTATGAGCTGTGGGAGATTGAAAACGGCTATATGATGTATATTGGCTGTAACGTCACCTGGAGCGATTTCTTTACAGACGGCACCCTGCGAACCATTCTCACCTACGCCATTGACCGGGCTACCCTGGTGGAGGAGAACTACGATGGCATGGCCATTCCGGTGACCCTGCCCGTTTCGCCCAACTCTCCCTATTATTACGAGAGTCTGGCCCAGAATTATGAGTATGATGAAATGCGCTTTATCAATGAAATGAGCGGCTTTCAGATTCCCGAGGATGACAAGGGCAAGGACAAGACCATGCGGCTGGTGGTGAACAGCGACGACTCCGCCCGGCTCCGGTGCGCCCGGCAGATTGCCGAAACCTTAACGGATTTTGGACTTCCCTGCGAGACCAAGGAGTATTCCACCGGTATGTATGAGCAGGTCATCGAGGCCCAGAACTTTGACATCTATCTGGGCGTCACCCGGCTGTCGTCTACCATGGATCTGTCGGAATTTTACCGGCCCTGGGGAGAGATGGGCTGGGGCGGCCTGGCCAACGAGACCATTTACAACATGGTCAAGCTTTCCCTGGAAGACGAGGGCAACTACTATAACCTGTACAAAATGGTGGCGGACGACGGCCGGATCCTTCCGGTGATGTTCGGTTACTACGCGGTTTACGCCAAGCGGGGCCTGCTCACCGACCTGACCCCCACCCGGGACAATGTGTTTGCCTACTCCCTGGGCAAGACCATGGACAGCATTGAGGTGGAGGATTGACCGGATTCAATTTGAAAAAGCAATGACGAAAGGAAGATAATTATGAAGCGGATCATCGCGCTTACCCTTCTGGCGGCCATGCTGCTGGCAGGCTGCGGAAAAAAGCAGGACTACTATGCCGATACCCAGCCGAACGCCGGCGTTCAGGAAACCCAGCCGGAGCAAACCCAGGCAGAAACTACGGAGGAGACCACCGAGCCCGCGCCGGTGTACTACAATCCCCTGAACGGCGAGATTCTGGACGCCCCCTTTACCGGACGGATCTTTGCCAACACCATCAGCAATATCCGGGATGCCATCCCCCATGTGGGCGTGAATCAGGCGGATATGCTGGTGGAGTGCTTTGTGAACAACTCCATCGTCCGGTGCCTGGCCCTGTATACGGATATTGAAAGCGTGGAGGCCATCGGCTCCACCCGATCCACCCGGCTGATGTTCAATGATCTTGCCCAGCACTACAGCCTGATCCTGACCCATGCCGGCGGCTCCGGCACGGTGATTGGGGATGCCAACAGCCGGGGGATCGTCCACTATAACATCGATTCTCTGGACCGGCAGGGTGACGAGCTTTCTCAGAATACCGCCTATCGGGATACGGAGTATGGCCGGGGCTACGAGCACTGCCTGTTCGGCAACGGCCCCGGAATCAAGGCCTACGCGGAGTCCCAGGGCGTGCCCATGACCCTGGAGCGGGACTATGGCTTCCTCTTCACCGAGGACGGCACGCCCGCAAACGGTGAGGATGCCCAGCAGATCAGCGTGGTGCTCACCTATGAGAACTATAAAAAAGAAACCATCATGCGCTATGATGAGACTCTGGGAAAATACGTGTTCTACCAGTATGACCAGATGATGACCGATCAGATCACGGAAGAGCCGGAGGCCTTCCAGAATGTGGTGGTCATGTACACCCAGATCTCCAAGGTGTACGGCTCCGGCTGCACCTACTTCAGTCCGGACTTTGTGGCCGGCGGTGCCGGCTATTTTGCCTGCGGCGGCAAGATCATCCCCATGACCTGGACCTGTGACGGGGAGGAAGAACCCTTCCGCTTCTTTACGGAGGACGGCCAGCCCCTCCCCTTCGGCCAGGGCAACACCTATATCGCCATCTGCGCGCCGGAATCCCCTGTGACCTGGGGCGCCGTTGAAGAAGCGGAGGCATAAAGCCGCCCCCGCCGGGGTGCTTTGCTTCCGATGATCGGACGAGCGTAAGCAAAGTGCACCGAATTAACAGGAAATAGAAACTGTTTTGTACACTTTTCACAGTTTACAAGGCTGCTTCCATATTGTATAATAAATCCGTACGGTAATATCGAATGCCGTATATTCCAAGTATAATACTGCATCGCAGTAATAAAAATGGAGGAATTACCATGTCTGTTAAAGTAGCAATCAATGGTTTTGGCCGTATCGGCCGTCTGGCCTTCCGTCAGATGTTCGGCGCTGAGGGCTTCGAAGTCGTTGCCATCAACGACCTGACCTCCCCCAAGATGCTGGCGCACCTGCTGAAGTACGATTCCACCCAGGGCAACTACGCCGCTATGGGTCACACCGTCGAGGCCGGCGAGGACAACATCGTTGTGGACGGCAAGAAGATCACCATTTACGCCAAGGCCAACGCCGCTGAGCTGCCCTGGGGCGAGCTGGGTGTGGACGTTGTTCTGGAGTGCACCGGCTTCTACACTTCCAAGGCTAAGGCTCAGGCCCACATCGACGCCGGCGCCAAGAAGGTCGTCATCTCCGCTCCTGCCGGCAACGATCTGCCCACCATCGTTTACAACGTCAACCACGAGACCCTGACCAAGGACGATCACATCATCTCCGCCGCTTCCTGCACCACCAACTGCCTGGCCCCCATGGCCAAGGCTCTGAATGACCTGGCTCCCATCGAGTCCGGCATTATGTGCACCATCCACGCCTACACCGGCGACCAGATGATCCTGGACGGCCCCCAGCGCAAGGGCGACCTGCGCCGCTCCCGTGCCGGCGCTGTGAACATTGTTCCCAACTCCACCGGCGCTGCCAAGGCCATCGGCCTGGTCATCCCCGAGCTGAACGGCAAGCTGATCGGCGCCGCTCAGCGTGTTCCCACTCCCACCGGCTCCACCACCATTCTGAACGCCGTTGTGGACAAGGCTGTGACCAAGGACGACATCAACGCCGCCATGAAGGCTGCCGCTACCGAGTCCTTCGGCTACAACGAGGATGAGATTGTTTCCTCCGACGTCATCGGCATGCGCTTCGGCTCCCTGTTCGACGCCACTCAGACCATGGTTTGCCCCCTGGACGGCGGCAAGACCCAGGTTCAGGTTGTGTCCTGGTACGACAATGAGAACTCCTACGTTTCTCAGATGGTCCGCACCATCAAGCACTTCTCCACTCTGCTGTAATGTAAGCCAGTTAATCTCCGGCCGGCCCCCGCGGGGGCCGGCCTTTTTTCTGCTCCCTTTCGGCTAGGGCCCGGCGGGGCTTGTAAAAGGGTGGAATTTCAGGTATAATCTTCGTACGGAAAAATGGTTTTCTATAAATAAGGAGGAACGCTCCGTGACCATCAAAGACTTGGCGGCCCAAACCGGTTATTCCCTGGGCACCGTTTCCCGGGTGCTGAACAACCAGCCCAACGTCAGCAACCGGGCAAGGGAAGTGATCCTGAAGGCCGCGAAAGAATCGGGCTTTCAGCTGAACGCCAATGCCAAGCAGCTGAAGCAGCACCGGGGCACATCTGTGCTGGTGATCTGTAAGGGCAACAATAACCAGCTGTTCAGCAGCCTGCTGGAGGAACTTCAATCCAGAGTGGCGCAAATGAAATACCCCCTTGTGGTGGACTATATTGACGAAAATGAGAATGAGGTTCGCCAGGCCATTCGCCTTTGTCAGGAAAAGAAGCCCCTGGGGGTGCTGTTTCTGGGAGGCAGCCGGGAGCATTTTCGCCGGGATTTTCACCATATCAGCCTGCCCTGTGTGCTGGTGACCAACGACGCGGCGGATCTGGCCTTTCCCAATCTGTCCAGCGTCACCTCTGATGACGCCCTGGCAGGGGAAATGGCCATTGACTACCTGGTGTCTCTGGGACACAGAAAAATCGTCCTGATCGGCGGCGAACGGGAGACCTCCGACACTGCCCGGAAGCGGTTTGAAGGCGCCATGGCGGCATTTGAAAAGCATAGCCTGGCTTTTGACCCTGAGCGGGACTATGAATCCATCCGGTTTTCCTATGAGGATGGATATCAGGCGGCCCGGACCCTGCTTTGCCGGAACCGGGAGTTTACCGCCGTGTTTGCCGTGTCCGACGTGATGGCCATTGGGGCGATCCGGGCATTGGAGGACGCGGGGAAGCGGGTGCCCCGGGATGTATCCGTGGTGGGCTTTGACGGCCTGACCATTGGCGAATATACCGTCCCCCGGCTGTCTACCGTGGCCCAGTCGGTACAGATGCTGGCCCAAAAGAGCATTGAACTGCTGCAAAGCGCCATGGAAGGAGGCAAAAACGGCCGCTGGGTCACGGTGCCGGTGACGCTGATGCAGCGGGAAAGCGCCGCGGCCCCAAAAAGGAGTAAAGGCGTCCCCGGAATCCCGTAAACCGGGACAATCCAAAAGCACATGGCAGGCAGACTGCCGCCGGCCATACTATAAAAATTTAACCACCGGCGCGGCCGGTGGTTAAATTTATACATGCTTATCCGACAGGGCGTCGGCGATGCGCTGGATGTTTTCATCGCTGCTTTCCCGATTCCGGTGGTAGTACTCCTGGAACAAGGTGTCGATGACCACCAGCTGGGCGATTTTCGCGGGAACGGAGCCCGGCTGGAAGGGGCTTTCGTTGGAGCCGCAGCGGAGCACCACATCCGCCAGCTTGGCCGCCGGGGACTTTTTGAACCGGGTCACCAGCACCGTGCGGATCCCTCTGCTTTTGGCGTATTCCAGGGCCTGAAGGCCGCTGGTGGTTGCGCCGGAGTAGGAGAACAGAACGATCACGTCCTTGGGATCCATGGTGGCGGCGGCGGTCATTTGCAGATGGGAGTCGGATACGGCACAGAACTTTCCGCTGATCGTGGAGAACAGATGGGCGCATTCGCTGGCGATAATCATACTGCCGCCGGAGCCGATGCACATGACCCGGGGGGCGGATTCAAACAGCTCTACCGCCCGGAGGATCTGAGCCGGCTCCACCAGGTCTATGGTTTGATGCACCGCCTCCACCGCTGTGCGGCGCACTTCCGCCACCCGGCCCTGGGAAGTATCCGGCTCGTGGTGACTGGAGGTTGAGGGGATGGAAGCGGAATGCTTGGCAAGCTCCAGTTTAAAGGCGTTGAAGCCCTTTAATTTCAGACTTCTGCAAAACCGGGAAATGGTGGCCTCAGCGGTGCCGCATTCATCTGCCAGCTGGGTGATGGACATGAACTGAACCTGGTTGTACTGGGCAAGAACATAGTCCGCTACCTTCCGTTCCGCGGCGGTGAACTGGTAATAGGAAGCGTGGATGCGCTCTAAAATATTGGGTTCATCCATGGAACCATTCCTTTCGGTGTAGTCTCCTGAAAAATGGAAGAGGCGGTTACCGGTCCAGGATCTGCCCCATCATCTGATCCACCAGGATCAGGCAGCGGGGCACGTGGAAGGGGCCTTTGAAGGTGCTGCCCTTGCAGGCGGGCTGGGTGGGCTTGCCGTCCCGGCGCAGATACCCGTACCATTCGCCGTATTCGTCGGCGAAATAGGTCTGGCAGTAGGCAAGGATCTGATCGAAGTAGCCTAAATACCGCTCGTCTCCCGTGTCCCGGTAGATCATCAGGGAGGCGATCAGGGCCTCGTTGTGGGGCCACCACAGCTTCATGTCGTGCTCATAGGCCTCCGGGGGATTGCCCAGGCAGTCCATGAAGTACAGAATGCCGCCGTATTCCGGATCCCAACCCTTGGTAAAGGCCATGTCAAATACGTTAACCGCCTTTTTATGCAGCTCGGCGTCGCCTGAGTCGTTGGCGTAGTCCATTAAGAACCAGCTGCACTCAATGTCGTGGCCGGGGTTCACCATCCGGCCCTCGGTGATGTTCAGGCGGGGCGTGCCGTCCGGGGCTACGTTTTCCAAGGTGCAGCCCAGCTCCGGCTTTACATGGTAGCGGAAGATATCCTCCACGCATTCCTTGGCCCGGGCGTCATAAATTTCCTTCCGCTCCGGATCCACCCGCTTCAATACGCCGGTGACGTTTAAAAGGATCATGGGAATGCCCAGACTCCGGCCCGGGCGGGTGGACTTGGGGCCCATGCCCGTAGGATCGGCCATGCCGTGATTCAAATTCCAGTACATATCGTAGGCCCGGCGGGCACGCTCCAGGTGCTCTTTTTTTCCGGTGATTCCGTAGTACTCTCCGTTGGCGATGCAGTAGAAGGCTTCGGAGAAGCAGTAGCGGCGCTGGCGCAGAGGCTGACCGTCCTCGGTGACGGTAAAGTACAGCCGTCCGCCGGCCTCGTGGTTGACGCAGTGGTTTTCCAAAAAGTCGATGCAGCTCTTGGAAGCCGCCAGCCATTCCTCTTTCACCCCGTACACATGGCACAGGTAGGCGTAGGTCCAGCCGCACCGGCCCTGCATCCATACGCTCTTGTCGGTGGAGTAAATCTTTCCCTGCCGGTCCAGGCAGGTATAGATGCCTCCGTGAACGGGATCCATGCCGTTTTTCAGCCAGAAGTCGGCCACATTTTTCAGCTGCTCCTGAACCCATTGCCGCTGAGCAATCATTTTTTCGCGATCCATAAGGTAACCCCTCCCATTTGATTTTTAATGATACTATCATCATACCATTATTGAAAATAAATTTCAATAAATTTCCTATTAAGAAATAATTTTATATGCTTATCTGGTTAACTCAGCTTACGCAAGAAACCAGATTTTCTATCCGAAAGAATGATGCAAATGCGGGAAAGGTTTGGCGCATCCCTCGTCCGGGTGCTCCCCTACCCTGCCGGGGGCCTTCCTTTCTTGTCTCGGCAAGAAAGGAAGCAAAGAAGCCGACCGGGGAGGCGCTGAACGCTGGCCAGCTCCCGCGCCAGAGCCGCCCTCCCCGGACCCCTCCCGGCGCGCACTTGGGAAGTGCCGGTATACCCTTTCACCACTGAATGGGTACGGTGCCCGAATCGGTGCACAGCACCCCAATCACTACCCAACCTCAAGCCCGCCATTTTTCAGGGAAGCTCGGAGAAACCAACGAACATTCCTCTTTCACCTGCACTGGCAGAGTCTTTGCTGAACCAAGCCGATAAGCATATAATTTTATATCCCAGGTGACAGATGCGGATCTTTGTGCTACAATGAACTTACCGGTTCAATCCGGGGTTTGGCGGCATGCCAATATGCCCCCCGACCCCTTACCAGGTATCCATTTCCCGGAGGTGCGCCATGTTCCGAAAGCTGCTTGACCCTGACAATCCGCTGATGATTACCCTTTCCCAGATCACCGACTGCGTGTTTCTCAGTTTGTTCTGGGTGCTGGGGTGCTTTCCGCTTGTTACCCTGGGCGCGTCCTGGGCCGCGCTGTATGACGCGGCCTACCGGTGCTTTCGCCAGGGGGACAAGCATTCCTGGGGGCGCTTTTTCCATTCCTTCCGCCGGAACCTGAAGCCGGGGATCGTGCCCGGCTTGCTGATGTTGTCGGCATTTGCGGGGGGCGGCTGGGGGCTGATCCGGGTTTGGAACGGGTGCGCGGCGGGGAGCCTTTCCTGGGCCTTCTTTTGTCTGGCGATTTTGCTGGCGGTGGCGGCGCTGGGAATGTTCAGCCTGATGTTCGCGGTGCTGTCCCGGTTTGAAAACCCCCTGCCCCAGCTGCTGAAAAACACGCTGCTGCTGTCCCTGGCCCATTTCCCCAGGACATTGCTTTTGGGACTGCTGACAGGCGGGGCCATGTATCTGTGCCTGCGGTATCTGTTTCCGCTGTTTTTCCTGCCCGCCTTTGCCTGTCTGACAGCGTCGGTGCTGGTGGAGCCTATATTCAAGCCCTTCTTAACCCGGGAGGAAGCTGCCTGACCATAAAGCAGGCGGCTTTTTCTATATTTCGTGGAAAAGCTATGGTATACTGGTTACTCTAACAATAGCATACTTTCCCCATTCCCATTCGTCAAGGGAAGAAAAAAAGTTCGTCAGTTTGCAAAAAAAAGGAAACGTTTCATTGTGCGAAATGGAAGAAATTTTCTTTTTAAGGCATTTTTAGAAAATTATTTTCATTTTTTGGTTGACTTTACCGGGCGATTATTGTAAGATGAATTTGCGGACGGGGAAAATCCCCGGTAAGCGGCGGGAAATTGTTTCCCACTCCCCGATTTGGGGAATTTTGAATCTGGCTCTCGCGGCGCAAGGCCGTGATTGCATAAAAGAATTATGATTAGGAGGAAATACTGATGAAGAAGATGATTGCCCTTCTGCTGGCCCTGGTCATGGTTGCTTCCTTCGCTGCCTGCTCCGTGGAGAAGGCTCCCGAGGAAACCACAGCCCCCGCTGCGGAAACCCAGCAGACCGAAGCGCAGCAGACCGAGGCTGCCACTGACGAGGCCGCGCCCGTGGAAATCAGCCTGTGGACCTACCCCATCGGCAAGTGGACCGACGAAGCCACCGTCAAGTCTCTGCTGGCGGACTTCAACGCCGTTTATCCCAACATCACCGTGAAGGTGGAGTACCTGGACTACACCAACGGTGACGACAAGGTGAACACCGCCATCGAAGGCGGCCAGGCTCCCGACATCGTTATGGAAGGCCCCGAGCGTCTGGTTGCCAACTGGGGCGCCAAGGGTCTGATGGTGGATTTGGCGGACATCGTCCCTGAAGGCACCTATGACTCCGTTCTGGCCTCCTGCACCGGCACTGACGGCGCGGTTTACGAAATGCCTGTGTGCATGATTACCCATGGCATGGCCATTAACCGGGATGTGTTCGAGGCTGCCGGCGCTCTGCAGTACCTGAACGAGGAGACCCACACCTGGAACTCCGTGGAGGATTTCCTGAAGGCTGTTCAGGCGGTCTATGACGCCGGTCACGAGTATGTGGGCGCCATCTACTGCGGCGGCCATGGCGGCGACCAGGGCACCCGGGCGCTGATCACCAACATCGGCGGCGGCACCTATGCCAACGCGGAGCACACCGAGTATACTTACGCTTCTCAGGAGAACGCCGAGGGCCTTGCCAAGCTGTACGCCCAGGACGGCATTGTCTTTGACCCCGCCATCGTGGCTTCCGAGGCCATTCAGAACTTTATCAACGGCACCTTCCAGATGAGCTTCTGCTGGAACATCAATGACGAGCTGAACAATGCGGATGCTCTGACCTTCGACGTACTGCCCATGGCATTCCCCTCCGACTCTGAGCCCTCCCTGCAGATGGGCATCTGGGGCTTCGGCGTGTTCGACAACGGCGACGAGGCCAAGATCGAGGCCGCCAAGACCTTCATCCAGTTCATGAGCCAGGATGACGCCCAGTACACCAAGACGGTTGAGGCCACCAACTTTACCCCCGTCCGTGACCTGCCCGGCTTTGAGTCTGTCAACCCCCTGATCACCGAGTACTCTGCCCTGGATCCCATGCAGGGCGACTACTACCAGGTGACCCTGGGCTGGACCCAGGCTCGTACCGAGTGGTGGAACATGCTCCAGCGGGTCAACTCCTCCGATGGTACCGCGGAGGCGATCCTGGCTGAGATGCAGACCGCCCAGGATGCGTCCAACGCCGCCGCTTCCGCCGGCTGATCCTGAACTTCCAGAGGCAAACTAACACAGCGCCCCTTCCCTCTAAGGGGAGGGGCGCTCACTTCAAGGGAGGTCTTGGCTCCGTAATCCACACCGGTCAGCGGATGTATTTTCTCCGTAACGAAAGGGCTGCGGCGGAAATAGGCTGCTGAGCGGAGGATCCCCAAGGCATTTCGGGAACTTTGAGAGGAGGATCCCTTTGGTAAAGAATCAAATTCAATACAGCAAACGGCAGCGCCGGCTGGTAATGCAGGAGAATATCGCCGCATACTTGTTCCTGCTGCCCTTCCTGCTTTTCTTTGTGGGCTTTGTGCTTTACCCCATGTTTATGTGCGTCTATACCAGCTTCTTCGACGCCACCATGGGACGGGAAGACATTTTCACCGGCCTGGATAACTATAAGACGCTGTTCCAGGATCAGGTGTTCTGGATCGCCCTGAAAAACACCCTGGTGATCGTGGTGGTTTCTGTACCTGTCACCTGCGCTTTCTCCATGTGGGTTGCCTCCATCATCAGCAAGATGCCGGTAGCCGCTACCTCCGCTTTCCGGTGCATCTTCTATCTGCCTGTGGTCACCGGCTCCGTGGCGGTCACCATGGTCTGGAAGTGGATGTTCAACAATTACTACGGCATTTTCAACTACCTGGGCAAGGACGTGCTGGGAATTTTGGATAAGCCCATCAACTGGCTGGGAGACGAACGGTATGCCCTGGGGTGCATCATTCTGATCCTGCTGACCACCTCCGTGGGCCAGCCCATTGTGCTGTACGTCTCCGCTCTGGACAATGTGGACAAGTCCCTGGTGGAGGCTGCCGAGGTGGACGGCGCTACCTCAATGCAGGCCTTCTGGAAAATCAAGTGGCCCCAGATGATGCCCACCACCCTGTACATCCTGGTCATCACCACCATTAACTCCTTCCAGTGCTTTGCCCTGATCCAGCTGCTGACCTCCGGTGGTCCCAACAATTCCACCATGACCATCATGTATTACATCTACTACAACGCCTTCAAGCTGTATAAGTACGGCTACGGCAACGCCATGGGCGTAATTCTGGCGATCATCATCGCCATCCTGTCGGCCATTCAGTTCAAGGTCGGCCAGGAGAAATAAGGGGGGAGGTACGATTATGGCTAAACACAATTCGCTGGCTCCCGAGCAGAGACATTCCAGAGCGTATTACATCATTTGCTGCGTGCTGATCTGCCTTGTTGCTTTTACCTTCCTGTTCCCCCTGTACTGGATCATTACCGGTTCCTTTAAGACCAAAACCGAGATCCTGTCCACCACCCCGGTGTGGGTTCCCTCGGAATGGGTCATGACCAACTACGAAAACCTGATGAGCAAGCGCTCCGCCCCGCTGTTTGGTTTTGAGCTTTTTGACTATCGCATCACCGGCCCCACGGTGCCTGCCGCTGTCCGCTGGCTGGTGAACACGGTGTTTATGAGCGTCAGCTCCATGCTGCTCACCTGTCTCACCGCCGCCATGGCGGGCTACGCCTTGGCGAAAAAGCGGTTCTACGGCAAGACCATTCTTTTCAGCCTGATCGTCTGCGCAATGGCCCTGCCCAAGCAGGTGATCCTCATCCCTCTGCTGCGGGAGATGTCCGCCCTGGACCTGTACGATACCATCTGGTCGGTGATCATCCCCATTGTGGGCTGGCCCTTCGGCGTGTTCCTGCTGAAGCAGTTTTCCGAGGGCATTCCCACGGAAATGGTGGAGGCCTGCCGGATCGACGGCGCCAATGAGTGGCGCACCTTTACCGACGTCATGTTCCCCATGATTAAGCCCGGCGTGGGCGCCTGCGCCATTTTCACCTTTATCAACTCCTGGAACGATTACTTCATGCAGCTGATTATGCTCATGAGCACTGAGCAGCTGACCATCTCCCTGGGCATCGCCACCATGCAGGGCGAGAACTCCACGGACTTCGGACTTCTGATGGCAGGCTCCGCTTTGGCGTCGGTGCCTATCATCATCGTATTCTTGATTTTCCAGAAGTACTTTACCAAGGGCATCACCATGGGCGCGGTGAAGGGTTAAGCCCCCTCCCGCCTAAAGGAGCTTATAATAAGGAGAACATTTATGACCGATATGAAAAAATATGAGGGGATCTTCCCCGCCTTCTACGCCTGCTACGACGCTGAGGGAAACATCGCCCCGGCCGCTGTCCGGGCGCTGACCCGGCATTTCCTGGACAAAGGGGTGACCGGCCTGTACGTAGGCGGCTCCTCCGGGGAGTGCATCTACCAGAGTGTGGAAGAGCGGAAGATCGTGCTGGAAAATGTGATGGCGGAGGCCGAGGGCAAGCTCACCATCATCGCCCACGTGGCCTGCAACAACACCGCCGACTCTCAGATCCTGGCCGCCCACGCGGAAAGCCTGGGGGTGGACGCCATTGCGGCCATCCCGCCCATCTACTTTAAGCTGCCCCCCTACGCGGTGGCCCAGTACTGGAACCACATCAGCGCCGCCGCCCCCAACACCGACTTTATCATCTACAACATTCCTCAGCTGGCAGGCGTGGCGCTGACCGTACCCCTGCTGAAGGAGATGCTGAAAAACCCCAAAGTCATTGGCGTGAAGAACTCCTCCATGCCCACCCAGGACATCCAGATGTGGCGGGACGAGGGAGCCATCGTGTTCAACGGCCCTGACGAGCAGCTGATCTCCGGCCTGGCTATGGGGGCCATCGGCGGAATCGGCGGCACCTACGGGGCTATGCCTGAGCTGTACATTCAGATGCGCAAGGAATTCCTCTCCGGCAATCTGGAGAAGGCCCGTCAAATCCAGAACGAGGCCTGCCGGATCATCTATAAGATGTGCTCCGGCCATGGCAACATGTACGCCATGATTAAGGAGATCCTCCGCCGGATGGACGGACCGGACTGCGGAAGCGTCCGCCTGCCCCTGGCGCCGCTGGTGGAAAGCGACCTGCCCATTGCGGACGAGTGCGCTTCCATGATCCAAGCCGCCGTCAAAACCTATTGTTAAGGATCTCAGCCGCCGGGAATCCGGCGGCTGATTTCAAAGAATCTGTTTTTGCAAAAACCCGGTGTTTATTGGTATTGTATCCATCATTCCCTATGATATAATGAAAGAGACATCCAAACATAAGGAGGAGTAACCATGCAGTATCTTGGCGTTGAATATCAGATGAACCACGCGCCGAAGCTGGACCAGAGCTTTATCCCCTTCGGCGTATGGCGGGCAGCCTATCTGAAGGGGGCGAAGCAGCCCATCTCCATTGCCGTGGAGCGGGACAAGGGCAGGGTTTCCGTCCAGCATACGTTTATCTACGGCACGGAAGAAATGGCCGAGGCGGACTACCGGTATGTGGAGCGGTATGTGAAATTCCTGCTGTGGTCCATCGGCGGCTTCCGGGTCAGCGTCTGCGGATGCAGCGCGATTGCCCAGCGGCTGAAGAAGGCCTACGCCCCCGGCGGGGAGCGGGAATTTGACCACACCTTCTTCTTCCAGCTTTATGAGCGGGAGCTGGAGATTCTGGATCTGCCCCTGGATGCCTGCCCCCAGGCCAACGAGATGGCGGAGCCCATGGGCGGGAACATGGACGGCTGCCGCATCGGCTTTGACGCCGGCGGTTCCGACCGGAAGGTGTCCGCGGTGGTGGACGGGGAGTGCGTCTACTCCGAGGAAGTGGTGTGGTTCCCCAAATTGCAGGAGGATCCGGACTATCACTACGGCCATATTGTAGAGGCATTCAAGACCGCCGCCTCCAAAATGCCCCGGGTGGACGCCATCGGCGTGTCCTCCGCCGGCGTGTTCATCGGCAACGCCCCCATGGTGGCCTCCCTGTTCATCAAGGTGCCCCGGAGCAATTGGGATAAGGTCAAGACCATCTATGACCGGGCGGCCAAGGAAATCGGGGACGTGCCCATTGTGGTTGCCAACGACGGCGACGTTTCCGCCCTGGCCGGCGCTATGGGCTTGGGCGTTGGCAGCATCATGGGCGTGGCCATGGGCACCTCGGAAGCCGTGGGCTATGTGGACAAGGATAAAAATGTGCTGGGCTGGATCAACGAGCTGGCCTTCGCTCCCGTGGATCTGCAAGAAGGGGCCATGCAGGACGAGTGGTCCACCGACTACGGCGTAGGCTGCAAGTACTTCTCCCAGGACGCGGTGATCAAGCTGGCCCCGGCGGCGGGAATCGAACTGGAAGAAAGCCTGTCTCCGGCGGAGAAGCTGAAGGTGGTTCAGGCGTTGATGCAGGAGGACGACCCCAGAGCCCAGGCCATTTTTGAAACCATCGGCGCGTACCTTGCCTATACGGTGGTGCTCTACTCCCAGTTCTATGACATTGAGCATATGATGATGCTGGGCCGGGTCATGTCCGGCAAGGGCGGCGACACCATTCTGCGGGTATGCCAGGAAATTCTGGTGGCGGAATATCCGGATCTGGCGAAGAAGTGTCAGGTCATGCTGCCCGATGAAAAGACCCGCCGGGTGGGCCAGTCTGTAGCGGCTGCCAGCCTGCCCAGAATCCGCTGAGTAACGGAACATAGCTTTGGGACGCGCCCTGAATGGGCGCGTCCTAGACTGTCGAAGAAGTAAATTTCTGCGTAGAAGTTTATAAACAAGCACCGCACCAAAGCCTCCAAAAGTGTAAAGGGA
The DNA here is from genome assembly GCA_944385535.1 of uncultured Oscillospiraceae bacterium. Lineage (GTDB taxonomy): Bacteria > Bacillota > Clostridia > Oscillospirales > Oscillospiraceae > Faecousia. The sequence continues at coordinate 22,848 of CALWXR010000012.1, read as the reverse complement.
GGTGGGCAGGCGAAGCCTGCTCGGAGGGATTGACGCGGCAGAATGTTCCCACTTTGCCGAAGTGCGAGCGAATTCGTACATTGTACCGCACAATCCCTCAGTCACAAATCGAAGATTTGTGACAGCTCGCTGCGGCGAGCCCGGTCGCGGCTCTGACTGCCCACTTACGCTGTCATTCACTACCACGACTGCGCTTCGCTTACCCTTTACACAAGGGAGCCTTGGGCGCTGATGCGCCAGAAGCTTTTTCTACACTCTGGGGACGCGCCCTGAATGGGCGCGTCCTTTTGGTTCTATAATAAATGTTGGGGTCAGGCTCTTCACCTGACCCCAACATTTATTATAGAACCTTTTAAAATCAATGACAGACGCTGCTTTCCCGGCCCTGGCAGGTAAACAAAATCACCTGCTTGCTTTTGGACATATCTTTCAGCAGCCCGACTGCGGCGGCCATCCGGTCGTCGTCGAACCGGGCCAGGGCGTCGTCCAAAATGAGGGGCGCGTCCGGGGTCAGCTCTTCCGCTACCGCCAGGCGCAAAGCCAGATACAGCTGATCCACCGTTCCGTCGCTGCGCCACAGGGCGTCCCGAATGGTCTGTTCCGTGTCAGCTCCGGTCAGCAGGGAGAAGTCCGCGCCAATGGTCAGCTGCCGGTACCGGCCGCCGGTCATGGCTTCCAGGAACTGCCCTCCGCGCTGGGAGATCCGGGGGGCGAACCGGCGCTGCAACTCCTCCCTGGCCTTAACCAGGGCCTCCTGGGCCAGGGTCAGGGCCGCATAGGTTTTCTCCAGATCCTGAATCCGCCGGTTTACTTCCAGCAGCTCCCCTTGCAGACGCTTCCGGTCTCCCAGGGCTTCCATCCGTCCTTCATACTGCCCTTTCCGGGTTTGCAGCCGCTGCTGCTCGGCCATACATTCCGCTGTCAGACGGGTGGTTTCCTCCTGGGTGAAGGTCAGTTCATCCACCCCCGCCGCCTGACCCAGGGGCTTTGCCATGGCGGTCAAGGTTTGCAGGGTTTTGCCGCACCGCTGGGCTTCCCGCCGGGCGTCCTGGAGGGAGATCCGCTTGGCGGCGGTCTGCTGCCAGAATTCCAAAAGGGCCTCCGGCTCCTGGTCGCCGCAGGTCGATTCCCGCCGCTTGCGCAGTACCATCTGCCGCACCTCCACATCCCCCTGGGACTCCCGATATTCCTTCACCGCCTGGTTATACAGGCGCAGTTCCTCGCTGTAGGAGCGAAGCCCGTCGGCCCAGTGGGCGGCGTCGGGAGAGCCGTACTTGCTTTCCAGCTTTTTCAGCTCCAAATCCTTGGCCCGCTTTTTTCCCAGGGCCAGGATCAGGGCCAAAAGCCCCGCCCCGGCGGTGATCCCGGCGGCGGGATACTGTCTGATCACCAGCAATACCACCGCCCCGATCAGCGCCACGGCGCCCAGGAACAGGGACAGAACATCGTCCTTGCTGCGGCGAAGCTTGCTGTAGGTTTCCTGGTCGGATCTTACCATTTCCGCCCCCTGCTCCAGGGACAGGTCGCCGAAAGGCTCCCGCTTGGCGGGAGGCAGAGGGGGCCGGGGCAGCATTTGCAGCTCCATTTGCAGGGCGTTCCATTCGTCCCGCAGCCCCTTTAATTCCCGGATCTTCTGCTCGGTCTCCTCCAGGGAAGGGAGAGAGGCGCAGGCGGCTTCCAGCACCGCCAGCCGATCCTCTGCCCGCTCCAGCTCCTCCCGGGCTTCCGCCACCCGGGCGGCGTCGGCTTCCGCGGCGGAGCGGTCCAGGGCCAGCTGGTGATTGCGCAGCTGTGACAGCCAGGACTTCAGCTCCCCCAGGCGCATGTTCAGCTTTTTCATCTGCTGATCCAGACTGCCCAGCTCTTCCAGCTTCCCTTCCAGCGCTTCCCGCTGCTGCTCCAGCTGGGGGAGCAATCCGGTGCGCTTATAGCGGCAGCGGTTTTTCAGATCCCGCAGATTGTCTGCCAGCCGGTCCGCCGCGCCGCTTTCGTCTCCGGTGGTTACCAGAGCGTTCAGCCGCCGCCGCAGGGCTTCGTCCTGGGTCACAGGCAGATCGGACAGACGGATGAAGCCCGCCCGGCGAAATACGCTCTGCTCCACCCCCAGCAGCAGGCTTCCGCAGTTGGCGGCGGTCAATTCCGGCACCGGCAGACCGGAGGCGGTCTCATAGGCCTTGAATTCTCCCAGAGGAACGCGGCCCTTAGTTTGCCGCTGGATGGTGATGTCCCGGCCCTTCCAGTTCAGGTCGATCCGTCCGGCCATAGGGCTTCCGGACCAGGGGGCGAACCGCTCCTTGTCCGCCAGGGTTGTTTTTGTGGACTTTGCCCGGGTGTCCAGGCCGTAAAGCATCGCCGCGAGAAAGCCGCACCAGGTGCTTTTGCCCCATTCGTTGGGAGCGGTGATGATGTTCAGTCCCGGCTCTAAGGTCAGGGTCTGCTGCTCCAGCTTGCCAAAGGTGGCGGTCATTTTATAGATTCTCATAGCTGCACCTCCCGGCCGTCCAGCAGCCTGCGGGAAATTTCAGCGGCGCGCTGTATGATCTCCCGGTTGTCCGGGGAAGCTTCCAATTCTTCCTGAAGAAGGCGGAAGTACACCCCTTCCAGGGTATCTGCGCCGGCTCCCGCCCAGATATCCAGGGGGGGCCGTGTTTCGTCCCGAAGCTCCAGATTGGGGAATTCCGGGAACCGCCGCCGCAAGGCCGCCGGATCGACGCTTCCGTAGCCGGTCAGGGTGATCCGGTAAAAGTCCTGGCTTCCCGCCCCCGGCAGAAGCTTTTCCAGGGCTTCCTCCGCCCCGCCCTCCACGTCGGCTTGCAGATTATGAAACCGCAGGGTGTCCAGGGGAACCGCCTGAACCTGGGCCTCTTCCTCCAGGGTCAGGACGCATACGCCCTTTTCCCCGGCCTCGTCCCAGCCCCGGCCCATGGGACACCCGGGCCAGACGCACAGGGTCTGGCCGGCGCGGAAAAAGCCCGCCTTGTGGATGTGGCCCAGGGCAAGGCAGTCCAAGCCCGAGGAGCGCACCTGGGCGTTGGTAATGGGGCAGTAGGGGGAATTTTTTTGCACAGGATCCCCGTGGAGCACCCCAATGTGGTAGCGCTCATCCCCTTCCCTTTGAAACCGGGCCAGCAGGGGGCCGCAGTCCATGCTCTCATAGCCCGCCCCGTATACCCGGCAGTCCAGTTCCGGCAGGGAAACCGAAGAGATGGGCCCGGCGAAGATATGAACGTTCTCCGGCCAGACCTCCAGCCAGGGGCTGTCCGGGCCGATAAAGTCGTGATTGCCCGGGGCAATGAATACGGGAACGGCGATAGAGCCCAGGACGGCCTTCAGGCTGTCCACGGTGTCCCGATTGGGAACCCCGTCAAAAACATCTCCCGCCAGCAGCATCATTTGACAGTTTTCCCGGCGGCAGGCTTCCGCTACTTTCCGGGGGATCTCCCGCTGTCGCTGCTTTAATACCTCCCGCTGGGCCTGGGAAAACCCGGTGAATGGGGAGTCCAGGTGCCAGTCGGCGGTGTGTAAAATTTTCAGTCCCATTGATCCACCCTCTCTGCCTTCACGCATTTGCCGGAAGCGCTGTCAATGGTGAAGAGCACCGCCTCCATTTTGGAAGGGCCCTCCGCCCAGCGGTAGCGCTCTGTCAGATCGCCCCGGAATTTGGCGATGGAGAGTTCCGGCCGGATCCCTAAAACCGAGTTTTTCGGCCCGGTCATGCCAAGATCCGTCACATACCCCGTTCCCTTGGGCAAAACCTGGGCGTCCGACGTGGGAACGTGGGTGTGGGTGCCCCACAGGGCGCTGACCCGGCCGTCCAGCATGTGACCCATAGCCAGCTTTTCCGAGGTGGCCTCCGCGTGGAACTCCACCAGAATGATTTTGGCGTCAATCTGCTTCAGGATCTTTTCCACCAACAAAAAGGGGTTGTCCGGCCCGTAGTCCATATTGCACCGGCCGATCAGATCGATCACCGCCACCGGCCCGGCCTTGGTGTCAAATACCTGCCAGCCCCGGCCGGGAACCTGGGGCGCGTAATTGGCGGGGCGAAGAATGTGGGGACACTCGTCCATATAGTCCACGATCTCCCGCTTGCCCCAGGTGTGGTTGCCCATGGTGATGCAGTCCGCCCCGGCGTTGAAGATCTCCTCCGCCTGGTGGGGAAGCAGGCCCACCACCGCGGCGTTCTCTCCGTTGACTACGGTAAAATCCGCTTGACAATCCCGCTTCATCTGCCGCAGATGCCGCCGAACCCGCTCCAGACCGGGATTTCCCACCACATCTCCTACAGACAGAACTCTCAATTCCATAGCATTTCCTCCTGATACCCAAATTAGACGCCCCCACGGGCGTTTTTCGGGCCTTGTCCTGTATTTTACCCATTATATATCAGGATCCCCATTTTCGCAAGTATCAGCCCCCGGCAGGGTAAAAAGGTATTTTGCCCGAAAAGCCTTGACAAAAACCCGCCTTGTATGTATACTGAATCAGTAAGTGCCCTATGGACGATTAGCTCAGCTGGCTAGAGCATCCGCTTGACGTGCGGAAGGTCATAGGTTCGAGTCCTATATCGTCCACCAAACGATCAGCCACCCTTCCGGGGCGGCTCAATAAAACAGCATAAGATTGTTTTTCGGAAACGGCGTAGCTTCGGCTATGCCGTTTCTCCATTCCGGAATGGCGCGCATACCCTCTCGCATCATATTATTTTGCCGCAGTGCTTGACAGGAGCCGAATAATGTCTTATAATATGTAGTGTGCTACAGTTAAAGGGAGGAGGTGTCACGTGGAGCAGGATATTGGCTATAAGCTGAAGCTGATTACAGAAAGGTTAAAGGTTCGCGCCGATGCGGATTTGAAGCAGCATAATCTGACACTGACCCAAAGCCGGGTACTGGCCTTTCTCAACGAAAAAGGCGGGGAGGCGACGCAGAAGGAAATCGAAGATTATCTGCAGGTTTCTCATCCGACTGTGGTGGGCGTCGTTTCCCGCATGGAGCAGAACGGCTTTCTGGATACATGGTTCGATCCGGGGGACCGGCGAAACAAAATGGTTCGGCTGACAGAAACGGCACACCGGATGGGTCGGACCATGGAACAGGTCACAAAAGAACATGAGCAGATTTTGCTGCGTTCTTTTTCTCCGGCTGAGGCAGCCGAACTGAAGCGAATGCTGGACCAAATCTTGAAAAACATAGAGTAAAATTGGCTGGACGATTCTGCGCCGGTCAATTTTTCCGGCAAAAATGTAGCCTGCTACATATCGCAGGCGCAAAAATATCCCTAAAATGTAGCGTGCTACAAAAAGAAATGAGTGCATTTATTTTGATTCGAACACTACTGAACAGTCTGCGGGAACACAAAAAAGGCTCGTGGACGACCATCTTCCTCTCTGTTATGGAGGTTGTGATGGAAATCATCATTCCCCTTTGCATGGCGGATCTGATCGACTTCGGCATTGAAGCCGGAAACATGGACGTTGTATGGAAGTACGCCATCGCCCTTCTGATCTTTGCTTTGCTGGAGCTGGGCGTGGGAATGCTGTCGGCCCATATTGGCGCGAAGGCCGCCGCCGGGTTTGCCGCCAATTTGCGGCAAGATATGTACGACAACGTGCAGACCTTCGCTTTTTCAAACATTGACAAATTCTCCACGACGTCCATTGTTACCCGCCTGACAACGGATGTGACCAATGTGCAGAACGCCTATCAAATGCTGATCCGTATGGCGATTCGGGGACCGATCATGATCGTATTTTCCATGATCGTTTCCTTTGGCATCAACCGCAGCATCTCGCTGGTGTTTCTGGCGGTCATCCCGGTTTTGGCCATCCTTTTATCCCTGATTATCCTAAAGGTACATCCGGTATTCGAGCGGGTATTCCACACCTACGACGGGCTGAACAATGTGGTGCAGGAGAATCTGCGGGGCATTCGTGTGGTAAAATCCTTCAACCAGGAGGAGCATGAAACCGGCAAATTCAAAAAGATCTCTCAGAGCATCTATGAGGATTTCGGAAAGGGCGAACGGCTCATTGCCCTGAACAGCCCTCTGATGCAGGCTTGTATGTACGCCTGCATGATCCTGATTTCCTGGATCGGAGCGAAAGCGATCCTCGCCAGCGGAAACAATCCGGCCCTTGGCCTGACCACCGGAGACCTCACCGCCCTGATTACCTACGCCATTCAAATTCTCACCAGCCTGATGATGCTGTCCATGGTGTTTGCCATGATCACCATTGCCAGCTCCTCCGCCAAGCGGATCGGGGAGCTGCTACAGGAAAAAACAGATATTGCCAATCCGGAGCAGCCGGTATATGAGGTCAGCAGCGGTGAGATCTGCTTTGAAAACGTCAGCTTTTCCTACGCGTCCAAAGCGGACAAAAAGGTGCTGGACCGCATCAGCCTGCATATCCCTTCCGGCCAGACGGTGGGCATTCTCGGCGGCACCGGTTCGTCCAAGACCTCTCTGGTGCAGCTGATTCCCCGTCTGTACGACATTACGGACGGCAGCCTGACGGTCGGCGGCGTGGATGTACGCCGGTATGATCTGGATACTCTGCGCAGCGCCGTAGCCATGGTATGGCGATACCGTGAGCCTTTATACCAACGATACGGACACCCTGCGGCAGATGATCGCCCAGTCCATGGCGCAGCTTGTTTCCTCCGTCTGCACCCTTGTGGCGGTGTTCTGCTGTATGCTGTACCTCAGCGTCTGGCTGACCCTTGTGGTATGTGTGGCCATGGCTGTGATCCTGTGTATGGCGAAGCTGGTAATCGGGCGCAGCGGCGGCTACTTTGCGGCGCAGCAGACATCCCTTGCGGATCTGGACGCCTATATTGAGGAAATGATCAACGGGCAGAAGGTGGTCAAGGTGTTCTGCCATGAGCCCCAGGCAAAGGCGGAGCTTTGCCGCCGCAATCAAGCTTGGGAAAGCAATTCCGGCAAAGCCAACGGATACGCCAACTCCATGATGCCCATGATGAACGCCCTTGGCTATGTGCAGTATGTGATCATCGCCCTCATCGGCGGATACATGGCCATCGCGGGTACGGCAAACCTGGGGCTGTTTGGGTTTAACACATTAACCCTGGGCGCGATTGCCTCCTTTCTGACCCTTTCCTGGAATTTTACCAACCCGATTTCTCAGATCGCCAACCAGTTCAACTCCATCATCACCGCCCTTGCGGGCGCGCAGCGCATTTTTGATTTCATGGACGAGGAGCCGGAAACGGACGACGGCTATGTGACGCTGGTGAACGCGCGGGAGGAAAACGGGCAGCTTGTGGAGTGCGGCGAGCGTACCGGAGTATGGGCATGGAAGCATCCCCATCATGACGGAACCCTGACCTATACGAAGCTGGAAGGCCGTATTGTGCTGGATCATGTGGACTTTGGCTATACCCCGGAGAAGGAAGTGCTCCACGACATCACCCTTTACGCCGAGCCGGGGCAGAAAATCGCCTTTGTGGGCGCTACCGGAGCGGGCAAGACCACCATCACCAACCTGATCAACCGGTTCTATGACATTGCCGACGGCAAGATCCGGTATGACGGCATCAACATCAATAAGATCAAAAAGGCGGATCTGCGGCGCAGCATGGGGATCGTTCTGCAGGATGTCAACCTGTTCACCGGCACGGTAATGGAAAATTTGCGCTACGGCAATCCTGACGCCACAGATGAGCAGTGTATCGCGGCGGCAAAGCTGGCCAATGCGGACAGCTTTATACGCATGCTGCCCCAAGGCTATGATACAGTCCTCAAGGGCGACGGCAGCGGCCTTTCCCAGGGCCAGCGGCAGCTGATTTCCATCGCCCGGGCCGCTGTGGCCGACCCGCCTGTGATGATTCTGGACGAAGCCACATCCTCCATCGATACCCGGACCGAGGCGCTGGTGCAGGCGGGGATGGACGGCCTGATGAAGGGCCGTACAGTCTTTGTAATCGCCCACCGCCTGTCCACGGTTCAGAATTCTGACGTAATCATGGCGCTTGACCACGGCTCCATCATTGAACGGGGCAGCCATGACCGGTTGATCGAAAAGCAGGGCGTGTATTACCAGCTCTATACCGGAGCGTTTGAACTGGAATAAGAATGATTTACCAGAAGAATTCTAAGGAGCCGAGAGCTTTTGCCACAGCCGAAAGCTCAAAAAGCGGAGGAATCCACGGGCAAGAAGCCTTTAAAATCCTGCCCGCTTCTCGTTGCAATCCGTGCTGCGCTGTTTCAATTTCCTGTTCGGTACGCATAAAAAATCCGGCCAATCCCGGATGCCTATAGCAAACCGGCGCTTTGTCTGCTATAATATCCCTGAAACAATATCATTGTGCCGGTTTGGCCTTTGCTTACCTGAAAGGAGAATTCCCATGACAAAACCCTTGCTTGAGATTTGTACCGGCTCTTACGCTTCCGGCATGGCCGCCAGCCGGGGCGGCGCGGACCGGCTGGAATTGTGCGCCAATCTGGTGATCGGGGGCACTACCCCCTCCTTGGCCCTATTTGAGCAGCTGCGCCGGGACTGTGACGTGAAGATCAATGTGCTCATCCGTCCCCGGTTCGGCGACTTTCTGTACGATGAGGCGGAGACCGAGGAAATGTGCCGGTGTATCGATCAGTTCCGGGAGCTGGGGGCAAACGGTGTGGTCATCGGCGCGCTGACCCCGGACGGGGATCTGGATCTGGAGAAGATGAAGCGGATGATGGACCGGGCGGGAGATCTGGAGATCACCCTCCACCGTGCCTTTGACATGACCCGGGATCCCTTCCGGACTTTGGAAGAGGCCCTTTCTCTGGGGTGCAAAGCCATTCTCACCTCCGGCCAGGCCCAAAGCGCCCCGGCGGGCATGGAGCTGCTTGGAAAGCTAAACCGTCAGGCGGCGGGCCGAATCACCATCATGGCGGGCAGCGGGGTCAAAAGCGGCAATATCCGGGCCATCCACGAACACACCGGCATTGTGACCTTCCACGCCACCGCCAGAACCGGCACCATTGACAGCGGCATGCGCTACCGGAAGCAGTCCGTCTCCATGGGCCTGCCCTCCCTGTCAGAGTACGACCTCTGGCAGACCGACGAAGCCGAAGTCCGCGCCTGCGCCGGGATCCTCCGGGAGCTGAAATAACGCCTCCTATAGCTTTGGGGCTGCCTCTTAGTGAGACAGCCCCATTTCCCGTTGTTCAGTAGGTATTATCGCAGCCAAATGATGTTGGCGTCGGTGAGGAAATTGCCGATGCTGTAGCACAGGAGAATGTTTGTATAATCCTCCTGCTCCAGCAGTTCCGATACCGGCTTTTTGTAGTAGCGAAGATCCACCAGGGTCACCGACTCATAGGAGTTTGCCAGGAAGGTGCCCAGGCAGTTGGCGTAGGAGTCCCGGATCACCAGGAGCCTTCCCTGACCGGCGGCCTCTGGATTTTCGATGCGCACGATGGAGTGGTTGCCGTCTAGGTACACGGTGTACTTGTCCAGCTCCTCCAGACGCTGCCGGTAAAAGACCCCTTCGTGGGGCGTTTCATCCTCCCCGTTGGTCACGGCCAGTTCCGCTCCGGCATGCCATAGCTCCAGAGGCTCTCCCGGAGTCAGCCACAGGGCGCTGCGGGAGTAGGTGGAGCCCTGGAAGTTTTGGATTTGTTCGATTTGAAATTCCTCCCGGCGGGGATAATCCCGCTCCAGGGCTTCCATGTAGGCCCCGTAGGCGGTGTAGGCTCCCAGACTGGTCCAGTGGTGATCGGTGCGGTAATACAGCGCTTTCCGTTCCGGGGATTCGGCCAGGGGCCCGATCAGATCCACGCAGTCTACCGTTTCTCCGGCCATGGCGTAGATGTTTTGAATGATTTCATCATCCCGGTAGGGATTGTGGAGCCCCAAAATGGTATCCTCCAATACAAAGCCCGCGGAGGGGACGATCATCAGATCCACCGGGCTGCCCGCGGTCTCGGCGAACTTGTTCACAGAGGCCATGTTTTTGACCGCGGCGGCTTCCTCCCAGAGAACCGGCGGCTCCACCAGACGATCCCCTTCCGCCACGTAGACCTGGGCGGCCACCTGCCGGTTGGAGAATAGATCATAATAGGCCGACAGCCCTACCAGAAAATCCCGGCCCGGCACGTGGTCCGCCAGGTAGGCTTCCAACTCCTCCCCATAAGCCCCGGAACTGACCTTCTCCCAGGTCAGCTCCGGCATTTTGGTCAAATACCGCTTTTCCTTTTCGGAGAATTCCTGCTTGGGAAGCAGCAGAAACAGCGCCAGCATGACCGCCAGAAAGGCGCAGAAGGCGGCGCTTAGGATAAAGTCTTTTCGTTCTGTTTTCATGGCGCCGCCTCCTCAGAAACGGAAGTAGATAAAGGGGTTGTAGCTTTGGCTGGCCAGGGCGGCGGCGCACAGGAGCAACAGCGCCCCGATGCAGACCAGTTCCCCGGCGGCGATCCAGCGTTTGCCCCGGATCTTTTTATACAGGCATGTTCCCGCGGGGGTGGCGGCGAAGGCGGCAATCCCCATCAGAGGCAGATAACCCAGGATCTGGTTCACAGCGGTAACGGCGGTGGGCACAAAGCGGAAGGCGCTGTCAAAGAAGGCTCCCAGAGCCTGCAGATCCTCAAAGTAGAACAGGGCCCAGCCCAGCAGAACCGCCGCCAGGGTATATCCATGGCGCAGGAAAGCGGGCGCCCGATCCAGCAGCTTCAGCAGCACCAGCTTTTCAATAATCAGCAGCACACCGTAGTATACGCCCCACAGCAGGAAATTCCAGCTGGCCCCGTGCCATAATCCCGTCAGGCTCCAGACGATCAGCAGATTCAGAATCTGCCGCCTGAGGCCCTTCCGGTTGCCTCCCAGGGGGATGTACACATATTCCCGGAACCAGGTGGACAGGGAGATATGCCACCGCCGCCAGAAATCCGTAATGCTCTGGGCAATGTAGGGATAGTTGAAGTTGATCAGAAATTCGATGCCCAGCATCCGCCCCAGACCGATGGCCATGTCGGAATAGCCGGAGAAGTCGAAATACAGCTGCAAGGCGTAGGCTGCAATGCCTGCCCAGGCGGCCAGGGTGCCGGGCTCCTGCTGCAAGGTCAGCCACAGCTGGCCCATTTGATTTGCCAGCAGCACCTTTTTCGCCAGACCGACCACAAATACCCGGATGCCGGAGGCGAAGGCGGACACGGTCTCTTTCCGGCAGATCAGCTGCTGCGCCACATCGTAATAGCGTACAATGGGACCGGCGATGAGCTGGGGGAACAAGGTCACGTAGGTGCCGAAGGTGATGGGATTTTTCTGTACCGGGGCGTCCTTGCGATAGACGTCGATGATATAGCTCATAGACTGGAAGGTATAAAAGGAGATGCCGATGGGCAATGTGACCTGGGGCGTGGGCAGGTCCGACAGGAGGGGCAGCACATGCTTCAGGCTGTCCACCAGGAAGCCGGCGTACTTGTAATAGGCCAATATAAGAAGATTCAGCACAACCCCCGCTGCCAGCACCTTTTTGGCGCTGCGGCCTTGCTCCTGGCGTCGGAAAATCAGATATCCGCACACATAGTTCAGCAGGATCACCGCCACCATCAAAAGCACGTATACCGGCTCCCCCCAGCCGTAGAAGAACAGACTCACCAGGAACAAGGTGAAATTCCGAAGCTTTCTGGGGGAAAGGTAGTAAAGGACCAAAACTATGGGCAGATAGAAATAGAGAAATACATTGCTGGAAAAGAGCATGGCTCTGTCTCCTTCCGAATGAAGTGATATCCCGGCCGGGTCTCCCGCGTATCTTAACCCGCTGGAAAGGCAAGGCTTTCCGGCCCGCGGGTACGTGCCCTTGTGCGGGAGCCCTGTTTCCGCGGACGCAGCGGGAAACAATCAGGCTTTCCCGCTATGAGAGCAGAAAAGCCTGACCATTCCTTGTTACATACCCATTTCCTGGCGGTAGACCTCCGCCAGGGCTTCCACTTCCGGCGATACGATCAGGGCCAGGAAATTCCCCTGCTGGAGGATCTGCGCCTCCTGCACCACGGCGTACTGCTCCGGGGAGTAGGTGACGCTCTCCTGCCCTTTCACGTCCAGCCGCTGCTGAGCCAGCTCAGCCAGGGCCTGGGCGGTTTCCTCGTCCGGGGCTTCCAGCAGCCAGATCTCGTCGGTACGCATGCCGTCGGAGCAAACCAGCACCAGGGATTGAATCAGTTCCTGGGAATCAATGCCGCAATAGTCCAGCTGCATTTGCTCATCCAGCTCCAGCATTTCCGGCATCTGGACGTTTTCAATCATTTTATTGTACACTTCCCCCATCACCGGGCCGGAAGAGGAAGCCTGGGTGGCTTCCGGCAGGGTGGCTTCCGAAGGAACCGTAACGGCGGTGGTTTCTTCCGCCTGGCTGGCGGCGGTGGTCTGCTGGGTGGTCTCGCCGCCGCAGCCGGTAAGCACCAGCAGCGCCGCCAGCAGCAGGCTGATCCATTTACTTGCTCTGTTCATAAAGATTCTCCTCATAAAGATAGCTTTTGATTTCGTTGATCCAAACCGCGCATCCGGCGTCGTTGACATGAATGGACTGATCCAGACAGTATTCCGCCCGCAGCGCGTTTTCCTCGTTTTTCATTGGGGTGGCAATATCGATGTAGTGATAGCCCTTTTCCAGAGCGTACTCCTTCAGCAGGACGTTGTATTCGTCCAGTCTGGCGTTGGTCAGGTTCCCTTTTTCCCGTTTCAGGTAGATGGGGGTGCAGGATTGCAGATAAATTTCCACATCCGGATTCTTTTCCAGCACGTTGTTTACCAGGGTATCCAGCTTTTGGATGGTCTTTTCCACCCCCAGCCAGGGAACATCGTTGACGCCCAGGAGCACAAACAGCTTCTTTCCGCCGCACTTTGTCATGATATCTTCCAGCTCCGAGATCTTGCCCCGGTAGTAAAGCTTATAACTGCTGTCCTTGTCCACCAGGGTGGTCAGAGACACGCCTCCCCGGGCCAGGATGGTGGCGTTGCCCAGGGATTTATACTTGGCGTTGTGGTAGATCATCTTATAGGTGATGGAGTCCCCCACAAATACCGCGTCCTCAAAGAAATCCGCAAAGGCCTCCGGGCTCCAGGTGAAGCTGTCCCGGTAGCTGTTGTCGCAGCGGACGCACCGGTGCAGGGTGTATCCCCGGGCTTCCCCCTCAGGCTCCACCACCTCTTCCACGGCGTATTGGTGGCCAAGGGGCGGACTGGTCTGCTCCAGATAGCTGTCCCCACAGGCGCAGGTATAGCGGATGCCCTCTCCCTCCAGACAATTGGCTTCCCACTGGACGGGGGTGTAGCTGTGGCCGGTCATAGGGATCTGCTGATCGGTGTAGCTGTCCCCGCAGGCACATTGATGCAGGGTGTATCCATCCTCCGTACAGCTGGGGGGAATCACCGTTTGGGTATATTCATGGACGTGAACGGTTTCCGGGGGAATGGTGGGCGCCCCCCGTGAGACTTCGCCGCACCCTGCCAGTCCCAAAAGCAGCAGGGCCGTGAGTCCCGCTTTGCGCAGATGCTTCAACATTTCTTCCTCCCAAACACAGATTGGTCAATTTAGACCGGTTTCCGGTGTTTTGCAAGAATATACCAATATAAATTAAAGAATACCATGAGAATTCTGTGTTGTCAACTGACATTGCCGGATCCTGCGCCGCATCCTTACCGCGATGGGCACCGCCAGAACCAAGCTCAGGATATCTGCCGCCGCCTGTACCGTAGCCAGGCCGTAGGCCCCGAAAATCCAGGTCATGGGAAACAGAATGGGCAGAAAGCAAGTCCCCTGCCGGGCGGTGGACAATGTAATGGCCCCCCGGGCATTGCCCAATCCGGCACAGAGCATGTTGACCACCGCCACCCAGCCGTGGACGGGCAGGGCAATACACTGAGACACCATGCACAGCACGCCGATGCGCCGCATTTGCTGGTCGGTTCCGGCGAACAGCACAAGGAAGGTATCCGCCATCACGGCCACGAACACGCCCATGACCACGCTGCCGGCAATGGCCACCCAGCTGCTGAAGCGATAGCTTTCCCAAACCCGGTCATATCGCTTCGCGCCCCAGTTATAGCCCGCCACCGGCTGGAAGCCGGTTCCGAAGCCCAGGATGATGCTGAAGGGGAACATCATCACCTTATTGCACACCCCCACCGCCGCCAGTACCGAGTCGGAAATGCCTCCGGCCAGGGTATTGAGCAGGATCCCCGACACCACGGAAAGGCCGGAGCGGAACATGGAGGAGGAGCCCACGCTTACGATCTGGGTGATAATATCCCGGCTGAAGCGGACGCGGAATATGGACAGGCGGAGCAGGCTCCTTCTGGTCAGATAGGGAAAGATCAGGATCCCGAAGCTGACCCACTTGGAAATGGCGGTAGCCAGGGAGGCCCCTGCCACCCCCATCTGGAAGGTAAAAATAAAAATGGGATCCAGAATGCAGTTCAAAACGCCGCCGAAGCCCATGCCCACCATGGACAGGGTGGCGCTGCCCTCGCTGCGCAGGCACTGGTTCATGACGAAATTCCCAGCCATGAAGGGGGCGGCCAGCAGCACATAGGTGGCGTAGTCGATGGAGTATTCCAGACAGGTGTCCGTAGCCCCCAGAAGCCGAACCATGGGCTCCATAAAGACGCTGCCCAATATCATCAGGGCGCTTCCCAGGCCCGTGGCCAGGAAAAAGGCGGTAGACAGCACCTGACTGGCCTTTTCCTTATCCCCCTGGCCCAGAAGCCGGGCAATGTAGCTGTTGGCGCCCACTGCCAGCATGGAACCGGTCATCATGATCAGCTGATCCAGGGACGCGTTGACGCTTACCGCCGCCGTGGCGCTGGTGCCCAGGGAGCTGACAAAGTAGGTGTCCGCCAGGGAGTAAACGGAGTTGATGAGAAAGGCCACAATGGTTGGAATGGCCATTTTGGGGATCACCCGGGAGATGGGCGCCTCCAACATCATTTGCTGTTTTCTTTCCGGATCCTGGTTTTTTCCAGCAGCCATCATTCGTCATTCCCTTCTTTTTCTTATTATCATACCATATTCCGCCGCAAATGCGCAACAGATCCTGGGCATTTTCTTTGAAAAATGCCGGTTTTGACAATGGTACATAAGAGACTGGAAAAGGGGAGGGAAATGTGGTATCATTTCCGTAGACTTATTTTCTCAGGAGGCGCTGTCATGCTGGATATTACCAATCTGCAAATGTACCGGGAGAATAACCGGCTGGAAGCCAAGGAGGCTTTAGGCGGCCTGCCGGAGAGCATCTGGGAGACTTACTCCGCCTTTGCCAACGCCCAGGGAGGCGTGATTCTGCTGGGGGTGAAGGAGCGGCCGGACAAAACCCTTCAGGCCCTGGATCTGCTGGATCCCCAATGGCTTATGGAGGATTTTTGGGCCGTTGTTCGCGACCCGGCCCGGGTCAGCGTCAACCTTCTCAGCCGGGAGGACGTTCAGATTCTGCAAGCGGAGGGAAAGAGAATCATTGCCATCACCGTGCCCCCGGCCGGAAAGGAGCAAAAGCCGGTGTATTTAATGGGGGAGCCTTACCGTCATACCTATCTGCGCCGGGGAGAGGGGGATTACCGCTGCTCCCGGGAAGAGGTGGACGACATGTTCCGCCAGGCCAAAGAATAATATGGGATCCCCAAAAGAGGCCCATAAACCGGGGAGAGGCATCCCGGTTCATGGGCGTTTGCCGCTGCTTATTTTTCTTTCTGCAGCAGGTTGGCAGATTGAAGGCACAGCAGCTTTCCTCAAATAAGGAAAAGAGGATGGTCTGCGCTCCATAGGAAATTTCCGTCATGAATCGCTCTTTAGAACAATAACTCGCTCTTTAGCTTCTGTGTGAATCATCCGGCAAACACTATACTATCTTTAGAACAAAACAACGTTCTAAAGAAAGAGGTGCTTGGATGGACGCAAAGGCAGTCGGGCGGCGAATCAAAGCAGCACGGGAAAAGAGAAACATGACCCAGGAAGATCTGGCCGCGCTTATAGACATCAGCCCCACCCATGTAAGTGTGATCGAACGGGGCGCCAAGATTCTTCGGATGGATACCTTTGTGGCCATCGCCAATGTTTTGGAGGTATCGGCGGACGAGCTTCTGGTAGATGTGGTTGACCATGCGGCAACGGGAGTCGCTTCAGAGCTTTCTGCCGCCATCGCGGATCTTCCCAACGAAGAGAAAAAGCGAATACTGCGGGTAGTAAGCGCACTGATTGAAAAATGATCGTGGAAGAGCGTTCCGGCTCTTCCACATTTTCTGTTTTCTCGACAAATTCTGAGGGATTTCGACACGCTTTTTCCTCTATTATTATTCTATAGAGCAAAGATTAATTCTAAAGATTGTGGAAACGATATGAGTTGCTTTCAGCAGATCGTTAAACGGATCGCAAGAGAAAGCGGAAGCACACCAGAGAATGTGATCAGAGAAATGCAGATAGCGATTGATGCGGCATACAATCACCACGACCCATCGGCGCAGCCTCTGTGGGATAGGATGGCCTTTCCGGGAGAACGGCCCACTCCGGAAGCGTTCATCGAACAAATCACAAAGATGCTATAGGCATACCGCTCAGGAACAAATTCCGGTATTCGCCTCAGCACATCACTCCCTATGCATCCCTCGATCAAAAACGGCGCGCTCCATTGATCGAAGAACGCGCATACCGCCATAATTTCCCCCTGCTTGTTTCGGGTTACAACGCTTTTAGTTGTAAAAAAATACCCTAAAAGCTGCGGGTAAGTCAACGCTGACAGTTCATTTACAACCACAACTTTTAGGGTTAGGCTATACTGCCATGAAACTCACAAACTTAAAAGAAATGCGTATTGTTCGGTATGCAGATGATTTTCGGATCTTCTGCCGCACAAAAACCGATGCAGAAAAAGCAATGATTGCAATAACGCAATGGTTACAGGAACGGCTAAAGCTGGAAGTGTCCCCAGAGAAAACAAGGGTAGTAAATGTCAAGCGCCGATATTCGGAATTTCTTGGTTTCAAAATCAAGACTTATCCGAAGGGAAATAAAAGGGTAGTGAAGTCACACATATGCGATAAAGCACTCAAAAAACAAAAGCAGATGTTCATAGAACAAGCCAAGAATGTAGCAAACCCCAGACCTGGAAAAAAAGAGATTGATGAAATCAAGCTCTACAATTCCATGGTTATGGGAACGCAAAATTACTACAAAATTGCCACGATGGTAGTCGCTGATTGTAAAGGTCTTATCCCACTCGGTTTCCGTACTCCCGGTTCATGGCATCTATGGAAACAACCCACTGCTTCCCGAATTTGCAGACATCCACGCCATTAACCAGCTTTCCGTAGGAAATGGCTTTGCGCAGCGCGCTTTCGCTCAGCCCCCAAAGTTCGGTGGCATCGCTGAGGGCCAGCAGTCCGTCAAAAGGCGTGGCCACCGCCGTACCATGTTCCCACAATTCGTCACAGGACAAATCCAGTTCGTCTCCCCAGATAATGCCGTAACCGCCCACGTCCACCGACACACAGCCGAACAGCGC
This sequence comes from uncultured Oscillospiraceae bacterium, assembly GCA_944385535.1. Taxonomy (GTDB): domain Bacteria; phylum Bacillota; class Clostridia; order Oscillospirales; family Oscillospiraceae; genus Faecousia. Next base: position 5,349 of record CALWXR010000012.1, on the reverse strand, counting down.
GAGGTCATCTTTCAGAGCGGTAAAGACGGGGAGCTTTTCAAACAAGGGTTTCACATCGTAAAGCTTCGTGACACCCTCGCTGAATTGGACGCTGAGCCGAAAATCCGGCAGCGGAGAAACATTTTTTACTTTATGAAACATACAAGACCTCCTTATTCCAGCGGTGGAATCTTACGGAACTCCTGGGTTTCCCAAATGGTTCTTTCTACAGAATATCACGATACCGTGATTCAGTCAATCCATTTTCTTGAAGGAGGTTTCCCTACGAAACAAAAACACATTCAAATTACACTGGCAGTTTCCCTCTTCCTCATTGCCCTGGGCATCACCCTTTACCCCCTGATCTCCACCGCCTACAACAGCCGTCATCAGTCCCTGATTCACACCCAGTACAATCAGGAGCTGGCAAACACAGATGCCCGGTTTCTTCAAGAGAACCGGGCACTGGCAGTCCAATATAATGCCGCCCTGGTTCCCGGAGCGCAGCAAGTGGATGCGTTTTCCAGCGCAGCCGTGGAGCTGGCATCTGTAGACTACGCAAACCTGCTGAACATCGCCGGGAACGGTATTATGGGATACTTGGTTATCCCGCAGATTGAAGCGGAGCTGCCCATCTACCACGGCACATCCGACGCCACATTAGAGGTTGGCGTAGGCCATTTGCTGGGCAGCTCTCTTCCGGTGGGCGGTGCCAGCACCCACACGGTGCTAACCGGTCACTCGGGAATGGCCAACAACAAAATGCTCTCCGACCTGGATCAGCTGGAAATCGGGGATATATTCTACCTGGAGGTTCTGGAAGAAACCCTGGCGTATCAGGTAGACCAGATTAAAACGGTACTGCCCAGCGACACCACCTATCTGGGAATTACGGACGGTGCAGACTACTGCACCCTGGTCACCTGCACCCCCTTTGGGGTCAATACCCACCGGCTGTTGGTCCGGGGGTCCCGGATTCCGTACTCGGAGGAAGAGAAAACGCAAGCCATTTCTCTGTCAGCGGACAAGCCAGCTTCCACCTGGGAGCAGCAATACCTCAGAGGGATTCTGCTGGGGATCGGCATCACCGGCGCTCTGTGTTCTTCCTGGTTTCTGGTGACTCGGCTGCGGAAGAAAGGACGGGTTGGGAAGTATGAAAGGTAAACTGATTGCCCTGATTCTGCTTCTGGCCGTCTTTCTTGGAGGGCTGGGAGCGTTTCTTTACCCAATCGTCAACGGTCTTTTGCTGGACCGGCAGCAGAGTAGGACGGCCCAGCTGTTCTTATCCCGGGAACAGGAGCAAGATGTGATCCAGTCCACGCAGCCGTCTGACCCGCTGAGAATCGCCATGGAAGCCTATAATCAGCGCATCTTTGAGGAAGGACAGGCAGGATTCAACAGCGTGGATGCCTATGAGACCCCTTCTTTTCTTCTCTCGGACTACGGCCTGGACGAGGAAGTGTTCGGGGTCATTTCCATTCCCAGCCTGAATGTAGAGATGCCCATCTATCTGGGTGCCAGCGCAGAAAACCTGGCTCTGGGCGCTGCCCATATGTCCCAGACCAGCCTGCCCATTGGCGGTGAGAATACCAACTGCGTCATTGCCGGACACCGGGGATGGCGGGGCGGTGCCTACTTCCGGGACATTCCCAGATTAAAAGCCGGTGAGTTGGTAGAGATTACCAACTTATGGGAAACCCTGACTTATCAGGTCAAAGAGGTGAAAACCATCTATCCCAAATCCAACAAATCCTTGCTGATTCAGCAGGGGCAGGATCTGCTCACCTTAATGACCTGCGAATATGCACCAGGCGGCGTCAAGAACCGCTGTCTGGTAATCTGTGAACGGGTGGAAGCCAGCTGACTTCCGCCCTGATTCATACACAAAATCTAACCTACAGGAGGAAACACCATGAACAAACGACGCATTGCTGATCTCGCCCAGGAATGGAACGAGGTCATTGAACGCCTGAATTATGACGATTTTCAGGCATGGTTCCTGTTGCTGCCGGAGAAAGAACGTCTCATCGTTGCGGAGAAGCTGGTGGCTGCAATCATCTATTTTTGCCGGGACTACCTGACGGTGCCCCAGGACGAACTGATTTGGGAAATGGAGGAAACTATGGAAGAATTTGAAATGAACCAGGAACCCATCCGGGTGCTGGTAGTGGAGCCGCAAAAGTATCCCTATGAGAAAGAGATCGTACCGGGGCTGGAATCGCTGCAGCGGGAAGTCGGCGGAAGCATTGAAGCCATTTATCCCTTTCCCGAGCCTGTGGCCATCGTCCTTGACGAAGAGGGAAAGCTGAAAGGCAAGCCCAGGAATCGGGTTCTGCGGGATGAGGACGGCGCTATCTACGATTTCCTTTCCGGCACCTTTTTGGTGGTTGGCCTGGGGGATGAGGATTTTACCTCCCTTACGCCGGAGCTGATGGAGCAGTTTTCCCGGAAATATCGCACGCCGGAGATGTTTCTCAATCTGGGCGGCGCTATTATTGTGCTGCCTATGGAGCCGAAAGAGCAGGAAATCTCCGTTTATCCCCACACCGCACGCTACGCAGCGGAGCATGGGGAGCTGGCCCAGTACCAGGAATCCGCCCGGCAGAATCTTGCCTGCACCAAGGCAATTGAGCAGGCCATCCAGGACAACTATGTGGATCACCACCTGGACCCGGCGGGGGCGAAAGCTGTCCTGAAGGAGTTTGGCAAGGAGCGGGTGCAGTTCATTCTGGCCCTGACCATCCAGCACAAGCAGAAAGATGGAAGAATTTCTCCCGGCAATAAAGAATGGGCAAGTAAGATCATGACGCAAGGCAGTGAGCTGTATCAGGATACCGCCCAGTTTGCAGTCAATCAGGCCCATCCTGGTTTGATTGATCTGTTTACCAGTCAGACAAGAACGATCATTGCCCAGCAGAACCTGGCAAAACAGAAAAACCAGGAACGGGAAAGATAAGGCTACAGGAGGATTTTCTCATGCTCAATACAGTTTCTTTGGCAGGCAGGATTGCCCAAACACCTGTGCTTCAGCGGACATCCGGCGATGCAGCCTATGTCCGTTTTTCCATTGCCTGTGACCGGGATTACCGGCAGGCGGACAAGCAGCGGGAGGCCGATTTCATCCCCTGTATGGCCTGGCGTCAGACGGCAGAATTTCTCTGCCAGCACTTTCAGAAAGGAAGCGCCGTGATTATCACGGGCCGTCTGGAGGTAAACAGCTGGAAAACCCCCGACGGGGAGCAGCGCCGGGAAATGCTGGTCAGCGTGGACAATGTTTACTTCGGCGAAAGCAAGCCGAAAGAAGCCCAGACACCTGCGCAAGTGTAAGCAGATATGGAACTTGACCCCTCTCTTTTCCCGAAGAGAGGGGTTTTTAATCAAACGGAGTATTTGCCGAAACCTGTGACAGGCAAATGCGTCAGTTCCATTCCTGCATCAGCAGGAAGTCTCGGATGTTTCGGTGCTTGATGCCGTTCCGGCTCATATCAAACTCGTCAAGCGATACCACATACTTGGGGAAATTATCCCTGATGTTATCGTATGCGCCAAATTCCCGCCGGATGGTTTCCTCAGCGGCAAGCAAATAGGAAACCTGAACATACAGCCGTTCTCCACGCTTGCCGCAGACGAAATCAATCTCCTTGTCGCCGGTTCTGCCAACAGTCACTTCATACCCTCTGCGCAGCAGTTCCAGATACACAATGTTCTCAAGGATGAGGTTAATATCTCTTGTGTTCCCTCCAAAGACTGCTTCCCGGATGCCATGATCGGCAATGTAGTATTTCTCGTTTGAGGCGAGGAGCTGTTTGCCCTGCAAATCTTCCCGCTTCACTTGATAGAACAAATAGGCATCGCAGCAATATTTGATGTAGTTGAGAATGGTTTCCGGCGCAACGGTGCGCTGCTCGCTCTTGAGGAATTTTGCAAGGGATGTTGCAGAGAATGTGGTGCCCACATTGGCAATCACATAGGCGATAATCCGTTCCAATAAATCCACATCTCTGATTTTGTTCCGTTTCACAATATCCTTTAACTGAACGGAGTTGAAAAGGTCGTGCAAATACTGCTTGGACGGTTCCTCTGCATAGTGAATGTTGGCAAGATAGGGCATACCGCCAAAGAGCAGATATTGCTGAAAACACTTCTGGATTGATTCTTCCGGCGAAGTCAGGCGGTACAGCTCCATAAACTCCGCAAAGGAAAAGGGATAGATGATAAACTCCACATAGCGTCCTCCCAGATATGTGGCAAGCTCGCCGGAAAGAAGTTTTGCATTTGATCCGGTGATGTAGATGTCGCAGTCCAGTGCAACACGCAGGGAGTTGATACATTTCTCCCAGTCCTTGACTTCCTGAATTTCATCAAAGAACAAATAAACCTTGCCATCAATCTTTCCGACTCTCTCTATGATTTCGTCATGCAGCGCTCTTGCCGTTTGCAGATGCGAATAGCGCATATCTTCAAAGTTGATAGAGATGAAGTTTGATTCGCAAACGCCGGACTCAACAAGCTCCTGCTTGATCAGTTCCAGCATGACCGACTTTCCGCAGCGGCGAATGCCGGTCATGACCTTGACAATCTCCGTGCCAATGAACGGACGGATACGCTTCATATATAATTCCCGTTTAATCATAAATCTCATAGCCCCCTTCCTTGTGATTGATCATAGCATAACACATTTGCGGATGAAATACAACGGGAAATCTGCAAGTTTATAAGTTGTAACTGACAAAATGCAAAACAAGATAAAATTCAGCAGATACACTTTAGTATTCTGCCGAAGGATTGGCGGTAAACTGCCAACGCTGTTTATTTCGCTGACAGCAGGCCGAAAGAAGCCCATACATCTCCCCAAACGTAAATACACCATAACCGCTTCCCCTCTCTTCCCCAAAAAGAGAGGGGATTTTTTTGAAGGAGAATTCCTATGTCCATCAGCCGCAACAACCGCACCTACTACACCAAGGAAGAGTATGAAGCCGCCAAGCGCAATGACAATGCGCTCTTCTACGCCCAGCGTCAGGGGTACGATCTGGTTCGCACCGGGCGCTACTTCTATATGCGCCAGCATGACAGTTTGGTGTTCGCCCCTTCCGGCTCCTGGTTCTGGAACAGCCGTGGCCTTTCCGGCAGGGCGCTGGAATTCATTGTGTTCTATGAGGGCCGGTCCTTCCCGGAGGCGGTGCTGATTCTGGCTGGAACGGTTCAGCCCGGATTTACTCCGCGTGTGATTCCCCGGAGCATTCCGCCTCCTGTCAAGCAGCCGCAGCCGATTCCCTTTGTGCTTCCCAAACCTGCAAACAATGACCGTCAGCTGTTCGCCTACCTCTGCGGCAGACGGAAGCTGGAGGAAGCCATTGTCCGGGAAAT
>CALWXR010000011.1 GCA_944385535.1 uncultured Oscillospiraceae bacterium | reverse complement strand
TTTCCGGATGGCGCTTTTCTGCTCCACCTGAAGTCCTTCCATAAGCCACCGGAAGCTCTGGGGATCCAGCAGCCGCAGCTCCGATTCTGACCGTGGCCACTGGAATCTTCCATTGGACAGGCGCTTATACAGCAGCAGATACCCGTCTCCCGTCCAGTACAAAGCCTTGATTCGGTCGGTCCGACGGCCGCAGAAGAGGAACAGACTTTCCTCGCTCAGCTGGCTTCCATATTGCTGGGTTACCACAGCGGCCAGACCATCGATTCCCAGGCGAAGGTCGGTGTAACCGCAGGCAATGTAGTAATTGCGCACTTTCGACAGATCCATCATAGGGACGCAATAGAACGAAGCAACGCTGCTACGGCATCCAGATCCACGTCGGCGGGCAGTTTCAGTTCTGCTCCACGGTACTGGATTTGAAGCATATCCTCTGTTTGAGAAATCGGTTCCAACTGCACCAAATGTGGTGCGGCAGCCTCTGCCGCCTGACTGCGCATCTTCCGCAGCCAGTAGTAGAAGCTCTTCTCTGAAATACCACGCTGCCGACAAAACGCACGCTTTGTCAGGCCGCTGCTGTTACATTCCTGAATGAGCATTGCCCATTGCTGTGCTCGAAAGGCATCCCGTACCGCTAGCACTTCTTCCATTTGACACCATCCCTATCCGTTTTCTTGAAAAACTCACCGTCAGTTTTTCAAGTTTGGGACATTATCTCACAGTACGAAGTCAAATGCTAGGCGGGTGGTTATTGAGCACTTACGACTTAACCAAAATGCTGGGACTTCGAAAACCGAATGATTTGCCGCTGACACTGGGCAATGCCATGAACGACATTGTGGCTGGTGTCAGCGGCAATGAGCATCCGGAAATCTGCCACCATCACGAGGGCTTTGATTTCGTCCCCGGCAACCGTACCCTGTCCGCCGTCGAGGTAGGTCTGGTGAATGTCATGAGCCGGGAGACAGTGCTGCGTCAGTATGTGGATCAAATTAAAAAGGATTACGACTATGTGCTGCTGGATTGCCGCCCGTCCCTCGGTATGCTGGTCATCAATGCTCTGTCTGCATCGGATTATGTTTTGATTCCGGTTCAGGCAGAGTATTTTGCTGCCGAAAACATGACGGAGCTGGTCAATACGGTGCAGAACATCAAGCGGCAGATCAATCCCAAGCTGAAAATCGGTGGCGTGTTTATGACCATGGCGAATGAAACCAATTTCCGCAAGGATATTGTGGCATCCGTCAAAGCCGCCTACCACAAGATGGTTCTTGAAAGGTTCCAACCACAGCCCTTTGCAGTTTTGTTAATCAGTTATGACAAAGTAAAAGAGCGTGCCAAGCTGAAAAGCTCGGTTTCCAGACTGGTCTGCATCCTGTTTCCTGAGTTGGAGAAGCTGGTTCCAACGCTCCACATGGTCTCTGTCTATGCCCTGCTGGAGGAGTTTCCGGGAGCCAAACAGATTGCCGGAGCACACCTGACAAGGCTGAAATCCCTTCTCGCGAATGCCTCAAAGGGACGCTACAAGCGGGATATGGCGGTATCGATTCGGGATGCCGCACGAAACTCCATTGGTTCTAAAATGCCTGCCAAGTCCCTGGAATTACAGCACACCATCCGGCTCATCCGGGAACTGGATGCTGAGATCGACGAGATCGAAGCGGAGATCGAGACTATGATGGAGAAAATCCATTCTCCCATCACCACCATTCCAGGCATTGGCTGCCGCATGGGAGCCATGATCCTGGCGGAGGCCGGGGATCTTTCTCGCTTTGACTCTCCAGATAAGCTGCTGGCTTACGCTGGAATGTCACCGTCTACTTACCAATCCGGGCAACTGAAAAACTGTTACCCACACATGGAGAAACGTGGCTCCAGATACCTGCGTTACGCACTTTTCAACGCCACCAAATATGTCTGCCTTTGGGACCCAACCTTTTCCACTTATCTGGCAAAGAAACGGGCAGAGGGCAAGCACTACAATGTAGCCATTTCCCACGCAGCCAAGAAGCTGGTGCGGCTTATCTTCGCCATGGAGAAATCCAGGCAACCCTATCGCTCTGTAACCTGAGCGGCAACCACTTGAATTGCCAGCAGGGGTCTGACAAGACCTCAGCTTTGCTATGCCCTTTTTGAACCAGCTGTGTTTGACCACCACCATTCATTTTGAGGGTTGACTTTTAATAGTTAATCTTTCAGTAGATTTCCCAGAAACAGTACGATATCCGGCATACCGATACCCAACGCGCCTAGGCCTATACCCTCAACCGTGGTCATGGCCATGTTGACCAGATCGGACTGCTTGGCACTCTTGTGCATCTGCTTCAGTTCTTTCCGACCACCCTTGAGCTGAACTGCAAAATCCCGGATGGCATGGTCTGCCTGCATATCTTCCTTGTTGTAGCCTTTTTCGATGATGGCCCGGCCTTGATCGAATACCAGTCCAAACCCCTTACAGAAGGCACTTTCCAGACCGGCATATACCTTTTCTGGGATACGACTTTCCAGTTCCTTTTTCCATGGAGCAGGCTTTGCTTTCAGCGCAGCCTGCTCCATTTTCTTTTCCTGTTTTTCTGCTGCCAGCAGTTCTTTTGTAAGAGCCGCTTCACGACGCTTTTGGTTCTGATTCATAGTATCATATCCTCAATTCAGATTTTCTATGTTCTGCTCACGCTTTACCTGGCGAGCATTCATGGCTTGCTTTATGAGCAAACATACCGTATAGAACAAAACCAGTCCACAAATCATCGCGAGGAATAAGTGCCTCAAAACTCTGGCCTCCGTATACTCCGGAACCTCAGAAAAGGCAACCCACGCACTGGCAGTGCGGCATTCCAGAATTTGCCAAACCACAAGACCGGTTTCCGCCAGTACAATCAGTGTTGTAACCTTCTTGGGGACAATGGTCGAAAGTGTCAGCCACTGGGTATCGTTCTTAATTAACCGGATTGCCTTCCGGGCTGCAAAAAACCATAGCGGAAGAAGAAATACTGCTGAGTACAGAGAGAACCACCACAGATAGTAGTCTTCCGAAGTGTTCGGACTACTCACATAGCTTAGTGGAATATACCATAAGTCTATGCAGCTAATTTCAAACAGTATCATCCATGTCAAAGCTATCGTTGCAGTGGTCCATACCTGTATTTTACGGATTTGCTTCCGGCAGTAATTCCGCTGAAAGCCCCATTGCTCAATGTATTGCAGAATGCCATAAAAGAGGATCCAGGCGAACGTGGTTCTCCAAGCTTCAAATCTATTTTCCAATATATACTGAATGATATAAGTATCCCCGGGGCTTTCTGTGTATATTACACCCGCAATGGTTGTACCAATAAGCAAGAGTCCCGATGCAGCCACGATAACCTTGGTCACTTGGATAGGAATTTTTTGCGCAAAGGGGAACCAATTTTCTCCAAGGAAGGACCTGATCAAACCTAAAATAGCGAGTAGCCAGATTGGCAGGAAAACAGTAAGTTCCTTCAGAACTTCCCACAATAGTGAAACGTAATAGTCATAATCAGGTTCCTGATAGATTCTGACATTTTCCGAAGCAATTTGGAAACGCCAAACCATCAGAACAGACACCATAGCCACCAGCAGTACCCACAGCAGCCTCTTCCCATAATTCTTTAATTTCATTCGAACACCTCTTGGATGATATTATTCTGACAGATGGAGTACCACAATATCAAGTGCCGATGTTAGTTCTTCTGATGATGGAGAATGATGTATGCATAGTCATTCTCATATTCCATCGTAATAACCGTGCGCATGACTCTGTTTGAGTTGTTTGCACGCCAGATTTCCAAAAACTCATCATGATCTACAGAACGGTCAGCAACTGCAGTGTCAATCTGGTAGCAGTCACCGTTTCTGGAGGGTGTGCAGATCAGAGTGCCACTATCTAGGCCGTAGCGTTTTTCCAGAAGATTGCCCTCGCCATCCTGCGTCACGGCGAGATAGCCTCTCGAATTCTTAAGTTCGAGCTTTTCGAGTTTCATGGAAGCCAAAATTCTGTTCAGCTTTTCAAGGTCAGAGGCTTCTCTGTCCTTGAAATTGAACTCAATATGATGTGTGATCTTAATCATGTTTTCCCTTCTTTCAATAATCGCCCTCGAAGCGCAGACCCGGAGCTGGCCCCCGGTCTCGGAGTTCGTAAAAGATTTCCTGTTCCTCCGCAAAAACCGGATCATTCCAAATAGCTTCCAGCTTCTCATAACCATCCGTCTTCTGGTGGATGTGTTTCAGCAGTTCGCTACTCCAGATTTTTATTATATACCGGCTGGTTTCCGCCATTTCCGGGCTGATTAGTTTTTGAACTGCCTCTGGGCGAATACCAGAACGGTAATAAAGGTCTGGAAAAATAGTAACTGCCTGACAGTCCAACCATAGTGCCTGGGTATAAACAATCTCTTCCTCGGTGATACTGCCGCGTTCTAGCAGCATCACACAATACTGTAGATACTTAACCTCCCGCATTTTGGAAGATTGTGTAACTAGATCCAGCCAGGATTGGCCGAATGAGCGGTGGCTCAACACCTTCATCTCTACCAGTTTATCTTCATAGAGATCGAATGCGGCATAGTAGAGGGGTTCATCTATTTGCCAAGGATAGGATACATTGCGGTAATAGTACCAATACTGCACAACAACCCGCCCATTGATGTGTTCCAGTCTGGGAAGACTTTGAACCAACTCCTGCGGGATGCATGCCTTTGCAGGGGCGGAGTTCATACCGTATTCGTAGAGCTCGTCAAAGGTCATCTTCATCCCTCCAAAACTTCATTCCTCTGGCTTTTGCTTCTGCCCTGTGCTCCGGAGCAATGTAGAGCTTGTCGGAACCGGATTTCTGATATTCGATATAATCCAAAATTCTTTCGACAGTTGTACCTTCCCGTTTCAGCAGCATATCCCGCAGCGTTTCCCAGGTCCAGCAGGTCAGGGATTCCACAGGCAGCAGATACGAGCCAATCGTGTGGGGTTCCTCTTTCCGCAAAGCATATTCCCACAGTTTCTCCGGGACCAGGGACTTCCACAGTTCATCAAGTTTGTCTGCCGTTTCCGGGGACTCATTTCCGGCTTGCCACGCAGCTGTACCTTGATCCAAATACGTCATCTCTGCACCAGAAATGCGCATCCCGTGTACTGTGATGTCACCGGGAAGTTCCCGGAATTCCAGCACACTTTTATCAAGCAGGTCAATCTTTACGAAATAACCCAGTGTTCCTTTTTCTGCAGAGCGCCACCAGCACTCCACCACCCATCGATGGATTTCTCTGAACTTGGTGCCGCCTTTCACATGATATGTTTCCAGCCGGAACCGGGGAAGCAGCAGTTCATATCCCTCTGGGATTGCGTAGCGAACCAATTCGTGGGACTGACACAGATCCAATATCATTTCCCCGGTGATGTCGGTTTCTTTATTTGAACAATTTCGCATAAGCATTCCTCATAAAACTGTCTCATAATGATTCATATCAGTAAAATTCTGGAGCACCAGATTCTTCATCTCCAGTATGATCTCCAGTTCCACATTCCGAAGGGCGGCGGAAAGCCGCTGCACCTGTTCAAGGTTATACATGCCGGGCAGGAAATAAGCCATGGTAATATGCGGAGTCAAGGCATAGCCCAGACGCACCACATCTTCCAGGGTGGTGTACATCTCATCCAGCCTGCGCCAGGATTCTTCGTCAGCAGGTTTGAGGCCCAGCACGATGCTGGTATTAACCATATTGAACAGCCAGGTGGTCTTCATACGCAAAGGCGGTATATTCTTCCAATTGGGAAGAATCTGCAGCACCCGCTCCTGGGTATAGCCCATGTACTCCTGCAATCCGGGCTGTTCAGGTGTGCCGTTGGCCAGGTCGTGGAGGGTCATATGGAACGTGGACATCTGCAAGGGCTTCGCCAGCATATCCGGCGCGGCTCGATACAGGGATTCCTGAAGCTGCCGCAGCGTTTCTTTTATTTCGTCGTCCAGCAGGAATACCACTGTGTTACCCAGGAAGGGGAGCAGATTTCCTGCGTCATCCACTTTCTTTCGTAGATTGGGATTGGTAGTAAAATCGCCCCATTGGGGCATACTGCGGCAGATATATTCATCAAGGGTGTTGATCATAAGGAGTATCCTTTCTGTTTCAGCAGGTCCAGAGTCATGGAGTCCTCCTGTCCGCCAAAGAACTTATCCAGCACCTTTGTGAACAGGTCGTCCTCGCTTACCTGCGCAAACAGGGTCATGCAGGAGCGAAACTTCATGTTGTCTGGCCAGCCGAAGATTTTCATCGGGTCAGTTTCAGAGAGACCCAGTGCGGTCTGAGTGATTCCCCGGAGCCGCTGACCCAGAACTGGATGATCCAAGTAGGCTTTTGCTTCATCCAAATCCTCAATGCCGTAATACCAGGCAACATTGCTCTGGCCCAGTCCCCGAAGCTGGGGGAAAATGTACCACATCCAATGGCTGACCTTTCTGCCGTTACGAACTTCTCCCAGAGCGATGGCATAAGAGGACTTCTGTGGCTCTAAAAAGCGGTTAATACACTTTTGATATATCCATCGCAAATTACCCCTCTCCGCCTAACAGGGCGGCTTTTAGTGACAAAATACCAGATGCTTCAAGTGCAGTATTATCATCTTCAATGGCCGCAATCAGGGCCATCATGGGGTCAATACAGAAGAAGCCGTGCTCACCATGATCGGAATAAGTAGCGAACCGCTCCTTTGCCCGGATCAGATCCCGGTCCAATTCTTCGTAATCAAAGGAGCCATCCTCGCTGTAAAATGGAATCACAAAGTAGATATCCCGGGTTTTTGCAATTGCCAGCAATTCTCTGAGCAGATTTTCTTCCTTAGCAAGGCCTTCTACCCATTTGCGGTATTCTTCGAGCTCCTCCAGATCGGTGAATTCCAGATCTACATCCTCTTCTTTATAAAAGCCTTTGAACATCATGATGATCGTATCTGCCCGGGAAACCGCTTCACTGACTGCCTCCGGCACCTGATACCATAACAAATCATATCCCGGTGTGTCCGTCAGCCGAATGTGATCCGTCAGCATCTGGCTGACAGGTTCCTCTGTCGGAATATACAGATCCCAGGTGCTCTGGGGGAAAATATCCCAGCCCAGCAGGGCATTGGCAAGGGTGGTTTTGCCGATTTCCTCTTCACCGACAATTACCAGTTCTTTTACATCCATGTATCATACCTCTAGGGGTGGGTACTGCGCCGTATCTTGGCCAACCGCGATATAGATCTTTCCAATCGGGGTGTCCATATACTGTTCCAGTTCCTTGCTTGTCAGCTTGATTTTCGAGGAGAGGGGATCACAGACAGAAAACAGGTCATCCTCGTATCCATAGACCACAACCCAATGAAGTACATGGTTATGAATACCGTCCGCATCGCCGGGAATGATGGTTTCCAGAATGATCTGTTTACCTGCTTCCAGCTCTTGTCTAAGGGTATCACAGGTAATCCCCACACCTGCGGAAATATCGATCTTACCATCACATCTTGCTATTTCTGCCCGGTACTCTTCCAGCAAAGCTGCGTACAGCTCGTCCGCAAAATACCCGCCGCGATTGTCTATCATCTCGGCAGAGGAATTTGCCAAATGCACATTTAATCCGTTCTTTGAAAGACAGTTGGCAATCGCTGCACCGTTCACACCTTTGAATGCTTTGGAGCGGTACAGGCTGTACAGCTTCATTTCCTGCTTCGGTGTGGGATATTCGATTTTTCCGTACAGGTCAAGGAGCATCAGCATACAGGCAGGTCCGCAGGTCCCCATGCTGTGCTGCTTGTAAAAACGAAGCTTCTTCCGCATTGCTTACCCTCTATCTATTACTTTCTGCACCAGCATCCATACTTTCAAAATACTTTGCAAAGCAGGAATACCGGTACTGATCTTCCGAATTGTCAAATACGGCCATTATTACTTCCTCGAAGCTTCCTGTCAGATTATTGCGGAACAACTTCGCCACCAGCTCCGGGTCGTTGCCGAAATTGCCGCAGCCCCAGGCACCCAGCACCAGACGGGTATAGCCCTCCGCAGCAGCGGCGCGAAGCATACCATGGATTCTGCGGTTAAGGATGTTCTCCAGATTGGGAAGCTCTGACTCTTCCATCCGGGAAGCAATGGGCGCAGACACCGTCATAACCGCAACCGGGAAGGGGTCTGCCCGCAGGGAGAGGTCAGGGTTGCGAATGACCATGGTATTGGGGGAAAACAGGATGAAATCCGTCTGTGCCTGGGTTCCACAATCCAGATTTGTCTGATAAAAGGGCCAGGCTTCTTCCGTTTCCAGGGAGCAAAGTAGCGTGGTTTTCACGCACAGGTGTTCCTCCTGAGTTCCGGGTTTGGACCGGATTCCGCCACCGGGACGGTGGGGGTTGGCAAAGTTCAGGATCAGAACAGGTTTTTCGTTTTCCTTTCTGTGCTGATGCAGTTCAAAGGCAGCCTCTAATGTATCCTGATTGCGCAGCGTAATCCGGATGTGGTTGTTCCCGGGCATATCCTGCTCCGAAAGCTGCGAAACTTGCGCCGGGGTATACAGATTCGCCTCTTTGATCTGCTCAAAGCTGACAGGGAGCTTCACTTCCCGTTCCTCCAGGTCGTAGCAGCCATCTTCTGCCGCTTTCATGGCCTCCCGGAGGATCTTTACTCTTTTGCCCATATGTCCACCTCTTTCACCAGTTCCATCACCTTCGGATGGAGCATATCCGATATGTCGCCCTCTCCGGTGCGGAGCCATTCCCGGATTGCTGTGGAACTGACACCATCAACGCCTTCCGGTGCCTTGATTGTGCGAAACCGGTCTCTGCGCGCCCAGGCTTCGGGATTTTTACGAAGAATTGCATCCGGGTCGTCGCCGTCGCGGGTAACCACGCCATAACAAAAACTGTTCGTAAATTCGATCATCCGGTGGGCATTTGCAAAAATCTCCAGCTTATCGGAGCCTGCAAGGCAGACCACTTCCGCCCCAGGGTACTTCTCCTGAACGTAGCGCATGGTTTCCAGTGTATACCAGCCCTTTGGATGTTTCATCTCCACATCCTCTATCTCCAGCCGGGAGTCCTCTTCGCACATAGCTCTCAGCATAGCAATTCGGGTTTCTTCGCTGAGGACTTCATCAGGAAAGCCTGCCTTTCGCATCTTGCGCTGGAGGTACTTGGCAGACACAGGGACAAAGATTCCTTTATTTGCTCCCAGTTGTTCCATTGCCGCTTTCATCAGCTTGTGATGGGCAATGGTAGGAGGGTTGAACGAACCGCCCATAACGACAATGGATTTTGCCATCTCTCTTTCTCCTTACATTTTTATTCTTTGGACAGCTTTTCCCGCACCTGCATTAGGGAGAAGCCCAGCAGGTTCTGTCCACGCCATTTTTCAATATTCAATCGGTTTGCATCCTGCATAGTCAGGCCGATGGCCCAGATCCGGTCGTTGAAAGCACACTCTGCCAGCAGTGCATCTCCGGTAGCCAGAAGCTGTTCCTTCAGATCGGGATTCTGGCGGAATTTTTCCACCAGACCCTCATAGACAACGATCTGCCGGATGCCGCTCCAGATGCGGTCATCATAATTCCGAACCTGACGACCCAGCGCCTTGATCTCACCGAAGTCCGATGCGGCCATAATCTTTTCTGCAATTTCCATATCCTCGAAGGTCAGAGCTTTCCGATGCATCATGTACTGCTCCATGGAGGTGTATTTAACGCCGTCCTTCACAAAGTCAGAAAAGGACCAGTTGCTTAAGAAAGCGTTTTCTTCGTTGGGGTTGTGGAAACAAATCACTTTTCTCATATGTATTTTTTCCTTTCTCTTTTAGTCCCAGAAATCGTCCACACTGTCGGAAAGATGCTTGATCTGCTCCAACCATTGGGCATGAGAGGTAGGGTCTCTTAAGATCCGTACCGTTTCCTGGGCATCTGCAGCGGGCATAAAGTTGGAATAGAGCCGATCAGTGCCCTTGCGTACCACACCCAGCTGTAGCCGCAGCTGAAGGGATTTATCCTTGGCAGCATCCCGGGAAACCTTGAGCATTGCAAGATTTTCCGTGCCACAGACTTCAATGGACAGACCATAGGGCCGAAACACAAGGGTAACAGGGCTGTTTTCCTCCACGTACCGGGCAATATAGTCTCCCAATGCCTCCACCAGCTTGTGCTGTTTCTCCTGATTAGTCATAATGTTTCCTCCTCACCAGCATAAAGACATTGCAGTTCCTCCCGAATCTTCATCAGAATCTTACCCAGATGGTTCTGGCCTTCGCCGGTCTTGGCATCCACACCCCAGCAGGTGTCGTGCCAGGTGTTGCCCTCTTCCAGATAAGCATCATCGGTTGCCAGCAGCAGTTCCTTCAGGTCCTCGTTCTGGGTGAACTTGGCCCGGACGATTTCTTCCATGATGCCGACCTTTACTTCTTCCCAGTCAGGACGAAGTTGCACCTGTCGGCCTGCCTTCTTGGATTTTGCAGGCCGCATCTCGGTAAATGGTTGCTTTTCTTCCTCAGTCATGCACTTCTGGGCCTGGAATGCAGCCTCATTGCTGCCGTAGGTCAGGCCCTTGTATGTAACGGGAACTTCCCAGAAATTACTCAGGAAAGCATATTCTCCCCGGAAATGATCGATCTTCATTTTCTCATACCTCCATTCTCCATCAAAATCTCCCAAACCTTGGGATGGAGCATTTCTTCTTCTCCCGGTTCGCCATTTCTCAGCTTATCCCGGACTGCGGAGGAACTGATACCCTCCAATCTATCCGGTGCGTGGATAATCTGGAACCGATCCAGGTGCTCCCGCAGGAAGGGATTTTCCCGCAGGCCGGTCTCCGGGTCATCCCCATCCCGCTTCACCACAAGGATCTTAAACCGGTCCAGAAATTCCCGGATTCGGTGCCACCGGGAGATCACGGAAACCTTGTCGCCGCCGGCCAGAAAATACAGTTCCGCATCTGGGTATTTTTCCTGAATGGTCTCCATGCTTTCGTAGGTATAGCCCTTTTCGGTACGGTGGAACTCGCAGTCATCCACCATCAAGCGGGGATCATCTTCACACATGGCGTTCAGCATCCGCAACCGCACCTCCTCCCGCAGTACCTCCTTGGGCAGCTTGGCCCGGCGCATTTTGATGCTGACATAGGTATGGGAGGAGGGAACAAAAATCCCCTTATCGGCTCCCAGTGTGTTCACAGCGCCCAGCAGCAGCCGCTGATGGGCAATGGTGGGAGGATTAAAGGATCCGCCCATAACAACAATTTTCTGCATAAATTATCCTCCCGCTTTCTCGTATATTCTTCTTATCCCTGTGCGTTACGCATAAATTCTTTTACCCGCTCCTCGTCCACGGGGTACTCCGCTTCGCCATACTCCTTGAAATAGCTGCCCACGATGGCACCATCGGAGAAGGCCAGCTGTTCCTTTGCGGTTTCTGCCGTCATGCCTGCGCCGACGATTAGGGGGAAGGCGCCCAGAATGTTGCGGAATGTCTTAATCTTCTCAAGATCCGTACTGATGCCAGTTCCTGCACCTGTAACCACGATGGCATCGCAGCGCCCCATACCCAGCTTCAGATCATCCTCCAGACTTCTGCCGGAGCGGACGGGCTGATACTTGAACCGGACACCGCCCAGCAGGAAGATGTCCCCATCGCCCCGAAGGGTCTCCAGTTTCTTCAGGAAGGGCTTCTCATAGCCGGGCTCCAGATGACCGCAGACGGAATCCATCTGCACAAACTTGGCACCATACTTCCGGGCCAGGTCAAAGGCCATCTCCGGGAAGCCCAGCATATTGACACCGTAGACCTTGTCAGGATAATCCCTTTGCAGCAGCTTCAGGGCATTTTCCACATCCACGCGGTCGCCAAAGTAGTTCTCTACCAGCACCGCATTCACACCGTTGCGATACATGATGTCAATTTCCCGCCTGGCATTTTCCAGAACCTTCTCCCGGCCATAGCCGGACAGGTGGAGCATACCGATGATAGGCTTGTCTACGCCAAATACTTCTTTTACAGTTCTCATCTTTTTCTCCTCCTATGCAAAATGCGGCTGAAAGAAAAGAATCCTTACAACCGCATTATGTACAATATGATTCTTTTCTTTTGGTTGCTCCTCAGGCGACTTTGTTATTTCTCGGTCTCAAAAACCTGAATCGTCGCATCGATGGAATCCACCACGCTGACAATATGGTACTTCAGTACAAAAAGCACATCCGAATCTTCAGGATACTGGTTTTTGACCTTGCGAAGCAGAGGCAGGACATAGTGCCGAGTTTCCTCTATGTAGGACTTCAGCTTTTCCACGGAAAAGGTACCTGCCATGCTGGACACATTGTGGCAACGGTCGATCAGTTTGGTCATAGCAGCTTCCCGGCTTTGCAGGAGCATATTGTAGTAGCGGTTCTTAGCGACCTCCTTGGTCTCACCATCCATGACCCGGAAGGTCATCAAATCCACAGCGTGCTTGACAGGGTCGCTTACCGGAAGCTCATTGGGGTTCACACCGCAATCCTCACAGGTATCATGGAGGAGAATGGTCGCAATGACCGCATCTTCCTTGATACCCATGCTGACAGCGTTGCAAGCCATCGTCAGCGGATGAACGATGTAGGGCTCGCCACTTTTGCGGAACTGATCCTTGTGCTTCTCCCGGGCAAAGGCCAGGGCCTTCAGGGTATCCTTCATTCCTAGACCGGAAGCATAACCTCGCAGATAAGTGTACATCTTCTCAGGGTGAAATGCAGAATGCTTCATGTTTTTCTCCTCCATTTATCTCTTCTTTTGATACCTCTATTTTAGCATATTGATTATATAATACAAGGAATGTTACAGAATTGGTCCCTAAAAAGACATTTTTGGTTATCCCAGATTATTTTCCTGCCTTGAAATTATAAACGGGACGGATCACCTTCACGATCTCCACCGTGGGCGCCACATTGGAAATGATGCTCTCCATGGGCTTGTAGGCCATGGGGCACTCGTCCAGAGTGTCCTCACTGACGGAGGTAGTGTAGATACCGTCCATCTCCTTGGCATAAGCCTCCACTGTAAAGTTGTGCCGGGCTGCTCCGCGGCTGAACAGGCGGCCTGCGCCGTGGGGCGCGGAACAATTCCACTCAGGATTGCCCTTACCAATGCACAGAAGGCTACCGTCACGCATATTGATAGGAATCAGCAGTTGCTCACCTTTCTTTGCGGAAACTGCACCCTTACGTATGATATTGGTTTCATGGTCAATATAGTTGTGGATTGTCTGAAAAGAATGGAAACTTTCCAGCCCACGGCCTAAAAGATTAGTAAGAATCTGATCGGCAATGATCCGGCGGTTCATTGCTGCATACTCCTGGCAAATCTTCATATCGTGCAGGTAAGCCTCCCGATTTTCACCGGTAACATAGCACAGCTCCCTGGGTAAATGCTTTTCTGCAGTCTTTGCATTGAACTCCTCCAATACCTGAGAAAGCTCTGCAGTGCGGCTGGCAGCCTTATACTCCGCGATTAGCTTCCTGCGAAGCTCCTGATTCAGTGTCTGACGGGAAATGGATGCATGGAAATCCTTAACAGCATACTCCAGTTCCTGATACCGACCCATTGCCTTATACTCATCGATCATGGCGCGGCACTGCTCCTGCACAGCCACATCCTGATAGTATTCCGCCACCTGTTTGCCCAGATTGCGGCTGCCTGTATGGATCACCAGATAGTGCATACCCTCGTCGTCCACATCTACTTCGATAAAGTGGTTGCCGCCGCCAAGAGTGCCCAGGCTGTTCTCGATCCAGGGCAGATTTCGCAGCTTGTTATAAATCAGCAGTTCCTTCAGCCTAGGAAACTCCGCTGCGGGAGTCTCATGGACACAGGAACCGGCGGGAATATACTCCCGCACCACCTGATCCAGTTTGACATAATCAACAGGTGCCTTGCCCAGCTCCACGGTGAGCATACCGCAGCCGATGTCCACGCCCACGATGTTGGGAATGACCCGCTCACCCAAATCCGCGGTAAAGCCGATGACACAGCCGGTACCGGCGTGAACATCGGGCATGATGCGGATGGAGCAACCTTCCACAAAGGACTGGTCGCACAAGGCCTGGATCTGCTCCGTTGCGGTTTCCTCAATAATATCTGTATATACGATGGCCGTTGCATAACGACCGGTGATTTGCTTCATGGTTTTTCTCCTTTCCAAGTGATAGTCATATGTTACTACCCAGTGCATTACTTATTTGTTTTTGATTTCCAAATGGTCAGCTCTGTTTACTCTTCCATCGGTCCAGCAATGAGGGATGCATTTCTCTGCACCGTCCGGAATTGTTACGGAATCCGGTGAATCTGTGCACCACGGACTTCGGATAGATCATTTTCTGTAAGCTGAGAATTTCCGGTAAGGATCACTTCTTTCGGTGACTGCCAAAATGCATGATAGATTCTGGTTACACTGTCCGGAATCGTAATTCTCTCTAAGCGTGAACTGCTTTTAAAAGAGAACCACCCCAACCGGACAATTCCCTGCGGAATTACAGCCTCAGTTACACCATCTGCACACCCAATGACCGTTTTTGACTTCCAATCTATTAACAGACCGTTTTCCCACTGATAGGGACTGTCTGTGTGAAAACCCAGAATCTCATCTCCCACAAAGGAATATGCGCCCTCAAAGTCCGAATACTCTTTCAGAATTAGATGATCGATCCCGTCCGGGTCTGTGTAGATATAATCATCGTAGTTAACGTCACCGCCACCACAAGTATTGAAAAAATGCAGGATACCTGGATCATCCCGTATAACCTGAGGGTTGGGTGCATCACCGCAAGGTTCACAGTACACATAAGTATGTGTCTCCAGCATGCGCTCCTTTTCCTCATCCGAAACCGGCTTCACAAAGGCCAGCCGATCCTTAATGTCCAAAACTTCCACCCGGATTTCCGCTTCGTATCTATCCATCGACAAGATCGACAGCAGCTTAGCCTGCACAAACTGGTTATCAGAGTATCCTGCCCAAAAGCTGCCGCCTACCGCGCAGCAGAAAGGTGATTCCACACGAATCACCAGCTTTGCGCAGGGTGCGGGGATCTGATTGTCCCAATGGATGATACCGTAATCATAGGCTGCGATCTCTGCTCCGTCAAAGCTGTCCTCATTGTAAATCGTCAGCGGTTCATCATTGAGATTTCCGCAGGTTTTACAATGTAGTTTTACCATTTCTTTCATATTCATAGGTCCCCTTCTTCTTAATTGCTTGTTCGTCTAGGAGCTATACGACAGCGAGTGGCTGTACCAACGCTGTCTGCCTGTGATGGTCAAAATTTACTATGTGTATGATTATCTGAATTGTATTTGGTTTCCGGAAGGTCCGTTCGGATAGGCATGTGCTACTTTATATGCATCTGTGACGGCTTCCAAAATCCGCCAGGATAATATGCAACAGCTTCCCGTGGGCACCAGTATTGTCTGCGCAGATCCTTGTCAAAAAGTATCCCATCGACAGATATAAACCACGGATTGTCCTTTTCCACTGTTATCGGGCCATAGACACAAAATGCGCAGTTGTAGATTTTTCTGACACTTGCAGGCAGGAAGAGAGAAGGCAGCTGACAATAGGCAAAGGCTTTATGTTCAATCACACGAACGCCTTCCTGCAAAGTCACAGACCGCAGCGCATGACAAGAACAAAAGGCATATTCCTCAATTCTGTTTACACTGCCTGGAATTGTGATTTCCGTAAGACGTTTGCAGTTGCAAAAGGCATACGCGCCAATTCTTGTTAATGTATCCGGAAGGGATACTGTTTTCATTCTATGTCCATAGAACGCATCGTTGCAAATGGAGGTACATCCTTACCCGATCACCACATGGCGTATCTCGCTGATGTACGTTTTCCAGGGAGTACCATTGGAAAGCACAAGACAACCTTGTCCCCGAATGTAAAGTGTTCTGTCCTGATAGCTCCAATACAGTATATTTCCACGCTGATCAGGCTCCATTGCTTTCCATACCAATTCCATTTCGCTTCCTCACTTCAAATAAGAATAATGTCCTCTTGCAATTTTCTGTCCGGTCTTCATAGAGATTCCGGTAACTGTTGTCAGATTCTCCCCAATCAGCAGCTCCACCACATTTCCCTCCGTCCAGCATTCCGGCTGGAGAGGTTCATCTGGCTTCAATGCCGTGGGACGAATGGACCCGGCGTTGATGTAAAGGTGACTGCGTTCAGCCATTTCTGCGCAGCCTTCCCGGCAATTCATAGAGTAGTGGGTGTGGCCCGAAAGGAAGATCACTTCTGTCCGCTCCACATCGATGATCCGCTGGAGAACACTGTCTCGACTTAGGTAGCATTCTCCATTTTCCGGCGGATAGGGATGATGGAGCCGCAGTGGTGCGTGGCAAAGAATGATGTGCCGCTTTGCCTTGCTTTCCAGCAGGTGGAGCATCAGCCATTCCAGTTGGGCATTCTCCGGGAACTTGAACCGCCGCCAGTGTGTGGCCGCATTCAAGCCAATAATCTCCGTGTCACCCATGGTGGCTACATAAGCACCACTCTCATCAAGCTGATAAGAAATACCCATGCTTTCCGCCCGGTCCAGCAGCTTCTGCTGCAAGGCAGGATAGTCACAAATCCCATAGGGAATCTGGGGCAGCGGAAATCGGGGATAATCATGATTGCCGGTGACGGTAAACACCGGAACATCCGGGATTACCTCATTCACACACTGCCAGAATAGTTCCAGCTGCTCCTGAGTGCCGTCATTGGTCATGTCGCCAGTAATCAGCACCGCGTCATAGTCTCTGCACATCGAGAGGGCCTTTCGCACCTGCCAGGGCTTGTTGCTTAAGTGCAGGTCGGTCATCACAAGAAACCGCTGCACAGGTTTCTCAATACCCCTCTCCGCCAATTTCGGAATAGGGGCAAGGGTTTCTTCAGCGGAGGAAAAGTCCGCCGATACAGCCCGTGCCAGCACATGGGTTGCATCCTTCGGGATGGTTCTGCCGCCCACCATTTTATACATACCCACACCGTTTGTCTCAATGGGAAGATACGCAAAGGGCTGCCAGTCAGGAAGGGCACCATTTTCATCTGCCCAATGCAGTGAGGCCGCAATACACCCCTTAGCCTTGACGTGATAATTACCATCGGCGCAGCTGGGGATTCTTTGATTGATGATCAGATTCATTTCAATGCACCTTACTCAAATACGATTTCTCCGATTTCGACATTGTTTACAAGCATACTGCGGATATAGCCGTACTGCGCTTCATACTGCCCGCAAAACGGAATGTGAGGATCATTGGAACGAAATTTCTCCGGCAGGTACAATGTGCCGATGCGGGATTCCTTGAACTGGCGGGCATATTCGCTTTTGAGTCCCTTTGGAATCCGCAGAGAATCCATGGTGCTGGCACCAAAAACGAAATCCCCCAGCACCTCCAACGTATCCGGCAGTTCCACATGGGGCAATCTGCTGTTGGCAAAGGCACAGCCGTGGCCTGTACCGATCACCCGCAGGGATTTGGGGAAGGTCAGCCGCTGCTGAACATGACACCTGTGGAATGCTTCCTCCGGGATCACTTTGACACCCTCCGGAATGTCCAGACAGCGCCAGACATTTTCCGCAACTTGATTGTCTTCGGTGCTCTGATATTCTTTCAGCACACCGTTATCATCGATAGTGAATGTGCCTGTTTTGTTTGTGATTTTGTTCATAGGACGACCTCTTTCTCTTCGTTTTTCGGACACTCACAGTTCCCCGCTGAGGAAGAATGCAAACAAGTCCTTCATGGAAGTTCCCTTCCAGCCATACTGATCGTCATGCTCTGCATTCCAAGCGTTATAGTCCCAGTGGGGATCCTCATCCAGTCCATAAGCGCGGCAGTAGTCATATTTTTCCTTCCAGACATCCAGCACTGACCGATCGATGATCCGATAACCATTCCCATCAGGACAACGACTGGCATCCAGAAGGCCCATAGGGGATTCATATAAACAAACGTTATACTTAACATAGCCGCCAAAGTCTGTTTTCACATAGGTACCAAATACATGGCGGCCCAGTTCTTCAGCGTCACCATCGCAGAGTGCCCGGTAGTTTCCTTCCCGGTCGATGGCGATCAGATCTACATAAGGCGTGGAGTCACCGGATTCCTGCTCATAAAACCCGATGACAATATGATCATCATAAAACGCCTGATGCAATGCAGTGGAATCATCACAGGAAACACCATTGGGTGTGGTATCCGTGTTGGTATCCATATTCTGATATTCATGGGTCTGGGAACGGCGTGACCCCAGCCAGTAGCCATCTTCATCCCGATAGCAGTCACCCTTTTGAATCTCTTCCAGTGAAAACAGCACCAGCAGATTAGCGTCCTCATCATTGGGATTGGAGAAAGTTCCGCCGTTATGTAAGCACAGGAAGTCGATGTAATCCTGGGGTAGTGCAATTCCTCGAATCATGCTGACCTCTTCGCCCCGATAAGGAGGATTCAGCCGGAAGGGTGCGCATTTCCGGAATAATTCTCCATAGTGAGACATCGGTATTCTCCTTTCACAATGCCAGATCGGTATCAGTTTTCGCCCCAGATCATGCCCTTTTTCCATTCCTCTTCGTCCCAATAGATGCCACATTTTCCGTGCATCTCCTTTACTGTAGAGGGAAGCTCAGATGCTTTCATATGCAGGCTACAATCCCAAAAGGCCAGATACCCGATGTTTTCCACGCCTTCGGGGATGACAACTTCACAAAGATGCCAACATTTTGAAAACACACCCTCGTTCCTGTCAAAATCGTCTCCCGTAACTTCCTCCGGCCAAATATCCGGGATATGCGGATCACTTCCGATGCTTTTCAATGTACTCGGAAATACAACACGCTTTAGTCCGCTGCAGTCGTGGAAAGCCATATCTTCCAGAATCAACAGTCCCTCAGGAAGAATCAGTTCCTCCAATGCTTCACACTGCCGGAAAGCATAGCCATCTATTCTTTTTAGCCCGGGCTGGATATTCAGTTCTCGGAGATTTTTACACGCGGCAAAGGCATCTTCGCAAATTCTTTCAACGCCGGTGTGGGTGTGTACAGACAGAAGCTGCGCACATCCCTCAAAGGCACCATTTGTGATGGATTTCAGCGATCCGGGAATAACAAGCTCCTGGATATCGCTTTCATTGAATGCCCATTCCCCCAGTTCTTCCAGCCCTTCGGGCAGGACAACCTTCTTACAATTCAGACCCAGAAAGGCCATCACGCCGATCTTCTTTAACCCTGCCGGAAACACAATATCTTCAATATACGGGATCAGTTGGGTCTCATCATCCCAATCGGTGACAGTTTCATACAGCAAGTCTGTATCCCATGAAAAGCTTGCCCGGAATGCTTCGTCACCGATTTCCTGAAGGTTTGCAGGCAAGCGGATGCCATCCAACTCAGCACCTTCAAAAGCTTTGGCCCCGATGATTCGCACAGAATCCGGCAGAGTTACCTGTTTCAGATTGCCGCAATGTGCAAAAGCGGCAGTTCCGATCTCTTCCACACCTTCCTGCAGGGTGAGAAGAATGATTCCGGTTTTGGCAAAGGCTTTTTCTCCGATTTTCTTCACAGATCCCGGAATCACTACCTCATCCAGCCAGACGCAGCCATAGAAGGCCTTTGGCGCAATTTCTGTGACGGTATCCGGAACTACCAGACTGCAACATTCCGGAACCGCGATTTCTTTTTTCAAGCCCAATAAGACGTTATTTTCAATATGTAATTCCATATCCAAGGTCCTTTCTCTCAAACGCAGTGCCATTCTACCCTATGGGCTTCTTTGGTTTCCGGAAGTACCAGCTCCTCCAGCATATGACAGATGGCCTGCTCGGGCACAGCATCTGGCCTGCCAGCATTGCGCCGAAGCTGTTCACTCCATCCGGCTTCCAAATAGACGATCCGGGAAGAGGCGTGGTATTGGGTAAACATCTTGATCTGCTTCTTTCGAATCATGGGGCTTAGGTTGGTCGCATTCCAGATAAAAGATTGATTCTTCCTCAGCAGTTCCCGAGCCCGCTCTCTGGCAATCTCCACCACTTTGCTTTGGTTATCTGTTGGAGAGATCTTCATCTCTTTACGGATCTCATCCAGTGAAATCATGGGTAATTCCGGATAGTGTTCCTTGATCCAGGTATCCTTGCCGGTTCCGGGAAGGCCGGACATCAGGATCACCTCGCCCCAAGTATCATCGTAAAGTTCTACCTCCGGGGCAATGTCTTTTCTGCCCAGATAGGAAAATTGGGTATGGGCAGAAGGGAAGGGAAATGGACCGAAATAGCAGCTGTTTTCCTTTGCAAATTCCCGGCATAGCAGCACTTGTTCCACCATATGTAATCTATCCAGTTCGTCCTCACACACTCTACCCAATGCATCTGCTTCACACAAGATGCTTAACAGTTCAATGGTAAATATGGGGCAGTTTTCCCCGTTGGCCGCGATGGCCAACAGCTTCCGCTTTCCGTCTGGATCATCAATGGCATGGGGTGGGAAGCTGTGATAGCGGATCAGATCGCAGACCGTTTCCCGAAGCTGCTGTTTTTCCGGCGTACCGCACAGTCCCAGCTCCTGCCACAGGAATTGCCGAGCCATTTTGGATCCCACCAAGGTATGGTTGGGCGAAGTCCAGCGTTCATCCTCCCAGCGAGTGGTGGGAACCTTGCCGATATCATGGAGCAGGGCTGCCAGAAAGAGGATTTGCTGTTCATCCTCTGTCAAATTACGGAAAGAATCCAGCTTTACCAAGGTTTCGCAGACCATTTTGGTATGGGTCCACACATCGCCTTCATCATGAAATACCGGGTTTTGCTGTGTTCTTGACATAGGAATCACAAAGGAAGACAGTGCATTTTCGATTCCCACCCAATCAATATTCTCTTTTGCTGCCTGAGACACAAGCTGCAGCAGGTCTTCCATTTTGATCACTCCTTGTTGGGCAGTTGCGGTGCGTAGATGGCTTCCACCGGGATGGCCAGTCCATTGGGAACAATAGGCCGGTCCAGCCAGTGGGTCTGGGACACATCCACCGTTTGGGTGAAAGATGCCCTGACATATTTCAATCGGTCAATGACCTGACCGTTTTCTTCGATTTTGATATACAGACCCTCCATGGTATCGGAGGCATCGGTCTCCCGGACCTGCCGCTCCACGTCCAGGCTAAGCTTTTTGCTGATTTCCCGGAGAGACAGGGTCTTGTTGGGACTAATGTAACGGGACTTGCCCAGTAAGGAAACAAGTTCCTCTTTATTCTGGAACACGCCTGTCTTAAGCACCGGGACAGATACCACAGGCAGATCCTTCAGCATTTCATGCCGCCGCTCCGTAGACAGGAAAATCTGTTTCTCCCGGTCGAAAATATCAAATTCCAGGAAGTAGTGGGGCAGCTTGTCGTAGTACACCGTATGCTTGGCATACATCCACTCGCCGTACATGATATAGCGGGTTCCCAGAACATCGAAGAAAGCATCTTGGTGGATGTTGGCCCACTGCTTCATAAGATTATAGTGCCGCTCTCGGTAGCCGCCGGTGAGATAATGCCCCCGACTTTGCATCAGCAGCTCGCCCTCCGCGCTGAAGGAAACAGCGGTATTGGCTCCATCGATTTTTTCTTCCACCACCAGGTTCTTTCCCTTGATGTAAGAAAAAGGTACCTGGGATAGGTCTTCATCCCCCGGCTGGAGCCGTGAACCCTCCAAATGAGGTGTCCGGGGGTATTTCTTTAAGGTCACAGCTTCCATAAGTCTCACTCCTCGCTGTTAATCGAAATACACAATGTTATTGATTTTTGTTTCAACCATTAACTTCTGATGGGGATAATCCCGGGGAACGATCAAGGTGTTGATAATCGTTTCCTTAAACTGCCGGCCAAAGATAGTCAATGCCCCATCCACTTTCTTCTGATCCCATCCGGACGGAAGCTGAGGATGCAGCATACCCTGAGGAATTCGCAGCACATGGATATAGTTGCACATCAACGCACCAGGCCCGATCTCTCGCAGCGATGTGGGCAGCTCCATTTCCATAATCAGACATCCAGAGAGAACATTGGCATCCAGTTTTTCCAGTGATTTTGGCAACACCAGCTTTTCCACAACAACCAAATCCCACAGCTTTTCAGCATCGTGGGTTATTTCTCTGATACCCTCAGGAATTATCAGTTTTCGCATATCTACTTTTTCATAGGACCGCCTGAACCCATGAGGTCCCTGGTGCAAACAGTTTTCTTCCGCAGGCTCAAAACAGGTCAGCCGTCCAGCCTCATCGCAGTAGAAACTACCGCTTTCATTCTCTGTATAATACCGTCTTTCTTCAGAGAAAGATGTTTTTTCCCAGTTTTCCAGCATGCTTACTCCCGACCTTCCTGTATTTCATTACTTAAACTCGATAGATTGCCGTTCCAAAATGATGGCCTTCCCACGGTGCAGTTCACCGAAGCAGACTTCGTATTCTCCCATAATATCGGTCAGTGTCAGCATATGGTTTCCGATATTTGCCATATAAAAGACTTTATCAGCCAGTTTGATCCTGCGTTTTACCTTTTCCTTGCTGAGCCGGAAGGTAATGGCATAGTAGTCACAGGGAGGTTGATCATCGAAGGAGAATTGGATGATTTCCGGCTTGATGTCCGCAAGGCCGCTGGAAAAGCAGCGCATATCGTGGGCCATATCTTCTATCCACTGGGGGACAGGCTCGCCTTTTCGGTGTTCCGGGAGCCACATGGTCTCACGGACATAGAACAGCGTGACATCCTCGGGAAATACAAAGCAATCCGGGTTGATAGAGAACATCTGCCCCCAGCCACCGTTGACATCATTTTGAGCTACACTTTCAAATGGGTAGATGATTGAAAAATCCTCGTTGCACCATTCCACATATTGCTTACCGGCCGCAGCAATCATGTACCCGGCGATAGCTGCTTCATCAGGGGACAACTGCTTATAGTGCTCTCTGTAAGCCGCGCAGGATGCTTCCGTATTTTGAAGATTGGCAATTCTCTCATGCTCATCCGGCAAAAAATCAAACAAAAACATCTTACCACTCTCTTTAATCTATCGTTGCCATCATAATCAGATGGCCGTTTACACCGCTGAAATGCAGTTTGGTACAGCCAGCGTCCGCAAACATTTTCGTTAATATATCCTTTGTCAGCAAATGGATATGCTCCGGGTTGTCATCGGGTTTGGAAGGGACGGACACCACAACATATTTTCTTGCCATCTTCACAGCGGCGAGCACGGCCTTATCTACCTCCGGAATATGTTCAAGCACTTCCAAAAGAGTCACCACATCAAAGCTGTTCTCCGAGAAGGGCTGATCACAGATATTTTTATTAAAGGCTGTCAGCTGACTGTAGCCACCTGCAGCCAATTCATTTAAGAATGTCACCCGCTTGTCCAGCAGATCCAAGGAAGTTACCTGCACCTGTGGAAATTCTTCCATAAAGGGAAGCAGGAATACGCCCCGGCCGCTGCCTACATCCAGCAAGGTGTCAAATTCAATGCCACGGAGAAAACCCAGTACCTGCCGCACCCGGGGCAGTTCTGCTTTTCCAGTTTTGAAAGGATAGAGCTTCTGTCCGGCTCTTTCCCCAATTTCTACAATGGAAGAAAGCTCATCATCCGTCAATACCTCCAGCGGCATTTCCAGAAGTTCGGGATCAATTTCCGGTGTCCCGATTTTCAAAGCATGCCCCCGGAGCCATGCCGCAGCAGGCTTCAGGTTATAGCGTTCTGCGTATGTATCCATGTGTCTGTCCTCGCTTAAGTCCATTCAATACCGTTCGTGGACCAACCCAACTTTTCGAAAATCGGTCTCATGCGAGAATCCGCAGTCAGCAGTTTCTCAAAGAAAATCAAATGAGCAATTCGGTATCCACCACGCATGATGATGAGATGAATATCCTTGCCGTCAAACATCAGATACTCAAGCTCCTCACTGTCCCATTCCCGGTCTCCGGAGTCGAAAGTAGGAATTTCGGTATATCTTCTAAGAACCAGATCGCCAAAGGTATCTCTTGCAATGCTGACATTCTCTGAGAGTTTCTCGATACCCGGTGTACGGAATGCCTGGATATCTTTATAGGTTCTTCCATTAAAGGAATAGGAATATCCGTCCATGCCTACGAAGTGTTTCACTTTCTTGTATCGCTTTTGGAAGCCAAGTGTCAGCGCAGTTTCCTGGCCATCCACGGGGATCTTCAATGCATAGGGCAGCGGATTCTTCAGTTCCTTTTCCATTTCCGCGAATGCCGCCATCAGCTTCTGTTTCTGCTCATCCAAAAGCGGCTTTACCGCCAGAAGGTATTGCTCCTGTACATCTACTGCATTCAAGTTCTCCATACGTTGGGCCACAAGCACATCCAGATCAGAAAACTGGTCCAGTTGTTTTATCGTGTCATAGTACCGATGTTCAAAAAATACTTCTTCAAGCTGTGTTTTCCAATGAGAGCCTGCTCCGGCGCTGTAGCACCAGTAGGCGCATCCAATGTTCCAGTAAACGGAGGAAAGCTTTGTCTTACCGGAGTCAGCTCCTTCTGAAGACCTTGCGGCAAGAGCTTCTACGATATGGCCCTTGAGTTGTTTCTCAAAGGCATCCCATAAAGCAGGGAATTGATCAAAAAATCCTTGCGTCATGTCATTCTCCCCATTCATCATTTTCTGTTCATGTTCTTGTACAGGTAAGCTATCCTTTTTCGGTTTTTCCTCTGTTTTTCGCTGCTGTTCATCTCGTGCTTTTTTCGCTCCCAAGCTGATCACGAGAGAAACGGCCATATAGATTACAATTATTAGTAGAACATCCATATTTCTATTTACTCTCCAATCGCAAAAGCATTTCACACAACTCGTCTATCTGTTCTTTGTTGTCGGGAGAAATCACGCGTGCATGATCTTTAAATTGGCCGAATTTTTCCTCGATCCTTTTTAAATGTTGGTCCATGTTCATGTATGGCGATTTGTTAAGATGCACAAAGAAACTATTATCCATACGAACATGCCCTTGTGACATTAGTTTTTCAAACCATTCTCCTGAAAAGGGTGAATCGTCCCATACATATAACCATATTGCATGTGCATAGGAAGGAACACAATGTGTCACAATTATAGAATATAGCAATTCCCATCTGTAATATAGCAATTCCCATCTGTGATTATAGCTTCTAGCATGTAGTCTTTCTTTAAGCTTAGCAACTTCACTTTTGGAGCGAGTTGTAAAATCAACCAGATAAATCATCTTATCACCTCTTTGATTGCAGAATTGTTTCACATAATTCATTCAACCCGCTGTCATTGTCTGAACAGATTATGTATGCATGATTCTCCCAACCTTTGAATTTTTGAGAAATATCACGCACTAACCAATCTTTCCACCCAGCCAGTCTTCTGGAATTGTTAATCGCAGCATAATAATAATTCTGCGCAGGAACGATTCCCAATCGCATAGCTTTCTCAAACAATTCCCCGGAAAAAGGAGAATCATCCCACGTAAACACCCAAATATTATTTGACTGTGTAGCCCTCATAAAAGGATCAAATGCCAAAGCAAACCAAAATTCCCAACTTACGCGTTTTGCATTCAGTCTTCTCTCAAGCTTTAAAACAGCATCCTGGGAATAGCATGTTCCATCTACTATGTAAATCATTTGTCTGCCTCCGTTCTCAGTCTAATCCTTTAACCTTTAATCATATTACTTTTATTGCGATTCATTTATATCAGATGTGTATGTATCATTTACTTTCTTCTAGTAAAGCCAATATTTGGTCTTCCAAATCTTTTATTTCTTTTTTATATTGTACTTCTTCCGCTGGCGTTGTGATAAAGAAGCCTTTTGAGTCTTTAGTCACTACCATTTCTACGGCTTTAAAGTAAGATAATATTTCTGGGGGTAAAATCCAAGTGCCGTCACTCAATAGTTCCGTGGCACCCTCTTGGATAATTCTGCCGTCATCACCAATTTCTTCCCGAACCACTTTCGCCAAAACACTATTACGAACCAATACATATGTATGGTTATCTTCTACCAAGGCCCATTTGGCACCCCAAGTATAAAAACCTCTTTCTTCTACATAACTTTTATCCAACTGGATTTTTCCGTTTTTTATCGCACAGGTCATCATTCTTCTCCCATAAGTATATTTTCAGCATTTTTCCAGGCAATGGTATCAGCATAGTCCTGTTCCACGTTTTCATACAGCCATCCAAGACCCCACTCGGCACTGGGTGGGCGGTGGTAGGTTCTGTGAGCATCGGTACCCAAGAAATCTACTTTCCGCCCCAGAACCAGCCGTCTGGCCCAGTTCTTGATAGAATCCTCGTCCTCGTCAAAAAGGCTGTACACATTGATCTGGATCAGCACCCCCAGTTCCCGGAACCGGTTCACCAGCTCCATATTGTCACGCAGATACCGATACCGCTCCATGTGGGCAATAATGGGCTTATATCCGGCTTGCACCAATGCTCCCACGCAGGGAACGGTGTTTTCCGGATAGACCCACTGGGAAAATTCCATCAGCACACATTTTGTCCCGTTCATCGTCGGATACACGCCGAGATCCAGTAACTCCAGTACCTGCTCCATGATGTCAGCTTCACAATAAACTTCACATTCCAGATAGACTTTCATATCCGGTGATACCATTGCCGCAGCATTTGCGAGATTCTGATAAGTAGCCCTGATATCTCTCTTGGAGAAATGAAAAGCCTCGCTGTGCGGGGTAGCAATGATTTTGGAAATGCCCTGTTCCTTAGCACGGATCATCATCACCAATGCCATTTCCATGTCCATAGCACCGTCATCCACGCCGGGAATCAGATGCATATGGATATCAATCATTTTTCGCTCCACTGTAGTTGTCATGGATAAATGCCTCCAATCCCTTGATGCATTCCTCGATCAGCTCCCTGTTCACCAGTGCATCGATCCATTCTTCAGGGATGCTGTCATAACCATAATACAGTCCTGCCAGGCCACCGGCGATGGCAGCGGTGGAGTCCGCGTCATAGCCCATGTTGACACAGGTCAGAACACAGTCCCGATAGTTGTCGGTATTCATCAGCGCCCACAGCACAGTCTCCATGGTTTCCACCACATAGCCGCCGCTGTAAATGATCTCGTTGGGTAGAGATGCCAGATCATCCGGATCGGAGATCTTTTCCCAGTAATCAAGCACGATCTGGAACTTTCCATGGCTGCCATACCACTGCGTAGCTTCATAGATGCCTTCCCGGATAGCAGCCTTCAGCTCATAGCCGTCTAGGATTCGAACGGCAATGGAAAGATAGATGCCGCAGGCAGACTGAGCCAGAGGATGCCGGTGGGTCAGACCGGAGATTTTGTGGATATCCTCCATTGCCCGCTTATGATTGGTGATATCCTTTCCGTATTTCCCGTATAACACGAAAGCCATGGGCAGGATCCGCATCAAAGATCCGTTGCCGTTCTCGTTCATCTTGTTGCTGCCGCACAGGGCAGGGGTGCAGCCTCTGCGATAGCGGCTGATGGCATGGGCACAGGTATTGCCAATGTCGAATTTCTTGCCACCGGGAGTATAGGCACCCTTGCGAATCCAGTCATCAAACCGGGCCATGATGTCGTGGGTATGATAATAGCCCACCTTTCCGATGCTGTCCGCCAGACACAAAGTCATACTGCTGTCATCGGACCAGTAACCGGCCGGCTGCTGGTGCAGACCGCCTCCAACCATCCCCGTAATGGGATTGTGCCTCAAATCTTCTCTTGTTCTGCTTTCGGCAGGCACGCCCAGGGCGTCCGCCACGATAAGGCCATACAGGCCAGCTCTGATCGTTGTCATTGCATTGACTCCTTTCCTTGTTATTCCAATGCACCGGATGGCGTACAGAGACCGCTATCCGGTGCATGATAGATTCCTTTTACAGGCTGCTTAATCCGTGCAGAGAATGGAGCGGGTGCACAACTGCAACAGATAGCGCTTATTGTATTTCAACTGCACATAACGCATGACCTTGTTGTAATAGAAGGGGTTGGCCGCACCGCCGACGATGCCCACTATGGGCAGACCCTGAATGAATTTCAGCAGCAGCATATCCATTGCAAAGGCAGAGGCGGTTTTGTGAAGCTGCTGCTGGAAGTCCTCCTCGGTAATTTCCGGACTGTCGGACATGAGACAGTTGATTTCGTCATTTAGCTGATGCCATGCTTCTCCGGTGGAGAGGCTGGCTTCCATCATTTTCAAGATAAAATACTGCTCCTGCTTCGCGTCATAGGTAAAGCCGTAATTTAGAGCCACTTCGTAAATGCCTTTCAGCAGGGTGCTTAGGAAAAGAACGATATCCGGCATACCAATGCCCAGTGCGCCCAGGGCGATTCCCTCTGCGGTGGTAACTGTCAGATTCAAAAGACTTGAATGGCTGGCACCCTTTCGCATTTGTCTGATTTCCTTCCGGCCACCTTTAACGCGGATCGCGTAATTGCGGATGTTGTGGTTCTGCTGGATATCCTCCCGGTCATAGGTCCGCTCAATCAAGGCTTTGCCCTGCATGAACACCAGCGAGAAACCCTTGACAAAGGTGCTTTCCAGGCCCTGGTATACCTTCACGGGGATTCGGTTTTCCAGCCCGGTCTTCCAGGCTGGGGATGTTGCCTTTCCGGCAGCGGCAGCCATTTTTGCTTCCCGCTTTTCCAGGGAGAGAATCTCCTTTTCCAGAAGCGCGGCGCGCTTTTTTTCCTGTTTTGCCGTCTTAGAATCCATGGTTCTTTCCCTCCTGTTCCAGTGTTATTTGGGCCATAGCCCGCAGAGTCAGTAGATCCTGGTGCAAATGAAAGGCCCTGCGCAGGTTTAAGCACTCCTCCACCTGTACATACAGCTCTCGCGAAATGCGAACTTTGGAGGACTCTCCCGGATTGGGAGTATTTTCAGACTGTTTCATATTCCCTTCCTCTTTCCTGACCGTTACTTAGGTCAGTGCGATACACTTGGGCGCATTCTCTTGGCCGGATACCTCCAGGTCATCATCCATATCAACGAAGACTTCTTCGTCATCTTCCACGATTTCGCCTTCTGCGGTATGCACTTCGGTCTTGGGCTTGGATACCAGCTTTGCAAAAAACACAAAGATGGCCTTGCACTTTTCCTTAATCACAGGAAGGACGCTAGTTTTCA
This sequence comes from uncultured Oscillospiraceae bacterium, assembly GCA_944385535.1. Lineage (GTDB taxonomy): Bacteria > Bacillota > Clostridia > Oscillospirales > Oscillospiraceae > Faecousia. The sequence continues at coordinate 26,333 of CALWXR010000011.1, read as the reverse complement.
CGTAGTCAGCCATTTCCTGTAGACCCTTGATAATCCGGGTTACGGCCACGCTGGCGTTCTTAATAATATAACTGCATTCCTTTTCCCAGAGGTGCAGCGCCTTCCGGAACACATACAGGTAAAGACCCGCGATCATCATCATGGCAGGAATAAACAGGATTACGCCAAACATCTCTGTAGCTGCAGTAATTGCCAGGGAAAGCAAAGGGACGAACACCTTTACCTGTACAACAACGCCCAGAGCGTACAGCAGCAACTCTGCCACTTCCATGGTATAGTTTCTGCCAACAGCGTCCAGAATCCGGGTCTGCTCCACCTGGGCGCATACCAGATGGGTCATTTGAACGGCGGTCATATCCACGGGGATGTTGTCCATTCTGCCGGTCTTTACATTGGTATAAGCCAGCATGGCGACCAGGGCCCGATATTCGATCTCTTCGTTACCCAGGTCAATGAGCAGCTCGGCTACTTCATCCGCCTGGGTAATCTCCTCCAGGGCTTCGGGGTTTGCCATGACGCCGGTTAAAAGGATGCCGGATTCCTTCATGGCTTCTCTTGCTTTCCGGCGAAGCTGCTCTTCCAAATCAGGGGTTGCATCCTCTTCGGAAACGGTTAAGCTGTCCAGCTGTTTAAGGATCTGCTCCCGGTCGGCTTCGCTGTCAGCGAGAACCTGACCAGCGGCGCTTAAGGCACCTGCCAGCCGAAGCCAGTAGTTGCAGCGCTCGACACAGGACTTTCCCTCGTCAGCCTTCTTCTGGAATTTACGGATGTAACCGTCCATATCTTCCACTGCATTGCGGTAGTCCGCATCAAAGTCCCTGACCGCGTCCAGGATGGCATCTGCCATCACCTGACCCTGGATCAGGGTCTTCTCGTCCAGGTTTTCCGCATAGTGCTTTGCCATAATGTCCCGTACGGACTGATTTTCTCCAATGCCCTCCAGCATGGTTTTAGCCTGGCACATCAGCGCATCGGTCTGTTCCTTGGTAAAAGTTTTCATAGTTAATACCTCCGTATCAGTTTCTATGATTATAGTATAAGCCATATTGGGTAAAAAAGCTCTGTTAATAGCAGAAAAAACAAAGCTGCACAGCAATCCACAAAGAAATATGACGGCGGATGCTGCGCAGCAATTATTATGGATTATTCAATTACATCCGTATCGGTCTGCTCCAGCATGACAGGGGACTGATGGATATTTCGGCTCTGGAGGAAATCCAGCATCTCATGGCCGATCTGTTCACTGGGATCCTGAGAATGGCTGGTTTTCAAAATAAAATACTTGGCAGTATCTGGATCGGTTTTCAGCCAATCCAGAACGATGAAGGCATTCATAGGCTTATAGCCCAAATCGTTCACCAGCTCCTGAATGGTAACGCCCTCGACCTCATCGTTGGGATATTCTCCAAATAGAATCCACTTGATGACCCACAGCCGGGACTCCTTGTCCATTTTCTTTACCACGTTAAACAGATGTCGGATTTCCTTAACGGTATAGTCATCATGCAAAAGAATGTTTTCAAATTCCTGAAATGACAGCTTCATAATCAATGCACCCCCTGCAATACCTGTGCCGCAAATGTGGCGGAGTCTGCCTCAATGGGCTGGTTCACATAACCCTTATAGTCCACGCTGGCACGGATGTAGTTGCCGGGTGCCATGTTATTGGCCCAGGCAACTCGTCTTTCCTCGGATACATTCCAGTAGCCGTCCTGCTCAATTGCCTTATGTTGGACCGCGTGGCGCAGCTCGTGGATGATGGTGTCCAGTGTTTCACGAACGCAGGCCTCAAAATGGGGACTATCCGCATCCACTGTCAGGAGAATGATGTTGAACACCGCTTTTTTGGTGCCCCAGTTGTAAGCACCCTGATTGTTGGCATTCTGAATGACCACGTCCACATCAATGTCCAGGTCATACAACTGGGCCAGCCGCTGGGCAAATTCATTCATCAGGTTGATCCGCTCAATATTGCTGGCTGCCCGGAGGGTTTCTGTGGCGTTTTCGCCGAAACACTCCTGGATCAGCTGCTGGCTTTCCTGGATCATCTGCTGGTCGGTTTCACTCATTTCTACCTGGGCAGCTTCCGGTAAGCTGCGCTGCCCCCAGCGCTCCATGAGTCCTTCGATCACACCGCAAACCAGCCCTAAACCCACACTGATCAGGGCGGTAATGATGATTGATTCAAGCATACGATTGTTGTGACGGAGTCTTCCGCCACCGCTCCTTTCTGCTGTGTTTTTAGTTTCAACTAGCGGACAATCAGCTGTTCCCGCTCGTGACGCTCCAGAGGCAGGGCAACCTGATTGATCCGTTCAAACAGATATTCATAAACCGCGCTGTCATAGCTGTTGGAAGGAGGATTTTGTCTTCTTTGCAGTATCCGGCAGCTATTAAGCATTTCCTGATGTTCCTGGAATTCTTCCTCAGACATTGCTCCGGTAGGCTTACGAAGCAGTTGCTCATAGGCGGTCAGATTGCTGACCACATAATCCCTGGTGTCAAAGAGCACCGTGTTGGCGGTGGGAATGAAGTTTTTGCGCAGCATGCGGCAATAGCTGACGGCAATGCTGTCCACATTTTCCTCGCCGTCGCCGTAGACGCTGCACTCATCCGCAGCCTTGCAAAGAGCCTTGCGCCAGATGCCTGCACCGATGGGCTGGTTATCCATCAGGGAACGCAGGGCTACATTGACAATTTTCTGGATGTCTGCACCGATGACGATTCTGGGGGTACCGTCGGGACGGACCAGCTTGGTATCGATGACGGCTCCAAGACAACTTTCTTCAAAGCAGTCCTCTCGGAACAGACATACCTGTTCCACCGGTATATCCTTCGCCCTGGCGATGTTGCCCACTGCCCGCTCCATAGAAGAACGGAAGATACTGATGCATTCTTCCCGGGTAGGCAGATACACGGCATACAGGGCATCGAAACGGCCGGAGCGGAAAAATTCCTTGGGCAAACCACCGATGTTGTTAGCCGTGGCGAAGATGAAACAGGGCACCTTCACATCCTGCATCCAGCCCAGCATATATCCGAACATGCGCTTGAAGGAGGCATTGTCATCGCTGCCGCTGGCGCCGGAGAAGCCCTTTTCCAGCTCGTCAATCCATAGTACACAAGGCGCCATGGACTCTGCCAGGCGGAGGGCGGAACGCATTTTCAATTCAGAGTTGCCCTGGTACTTATCCATCAGACTGCCCACATCCATTTTAAGCAATGGCAGACCTAATTTATCAGCTGTGAATTTGGCAGCTTCCGACTTGCCGCAGCCGGGAATGCCGCACAGCAGCACCCCTTTGGGAGGCATGGTACCCAGCCTGCGCTTGTAGGTGTTGGCATTTTTCAAAGGATCAATTTGGCTCTCCAGCCACTGCCGGAAGGAATCCATACCGCCGATCCTGCCCTTGTCTGCCACAAATTCCAGCAGACCGCCCTCCAGCTTCTGTCGTTTCCGGGCGAAGATCTGCTTTTCCACTTTGTCAAATTCTTCAAAGGATGTCAGCGCCACAATCTTCTGCATCGTGGTGACGATTTCTTCTGTGGAGAAGCCCAAGAACAATGTGCAAAGCCGGTTCAGAAGTGCCTCATTTTTTATCAAAATCTCGTCAGCACCGGATTCCGAAATCACAATATCCCGAATCTCGGCTTCCTCGGGGTAGGCCACTTCGATGATCTCTGTATAAGGACGCAGGGTGTTAGGCAGGTTCACCTCAGCACCATAGAGCAATACCACGCTGCTCTGGAGCATTCCCCAGGAATGGTGATCCGGATCCTCACGTGCCAAAATAAACTTCTCCATAGCGGAGAAAATGCTGGCATCTCCTGCTCCTCCCACCTTATAGGTCCACAGGAAGGGGTAGAAAAGCTGGCTTTTTAGATCCGGTAGCGTATCCGGCTTAATATTGTACACCCGTTTACGGATATCTTTGCCGTCCCGGAGCCAGTCCACAATGGGTCGGTGAGAATAGGGATCCTGAGTGGATACACCGATTGGAACCACCAGAGGATTCTCCCGGTTCTCCACCAGATCCCGCATCAAAATCGGGGAATCTGTCTTGATATACACGATGGGTACGCCGCCCAGCAGAGCCTTACGGCACTGTTGAAGCAGCTTGTCAATTACATTGCTGGCCATAGACAATCCTCAAAGCTCAAAACGCTGCAGCGTGACGATTTTAAAGGCAATATCCAGCGTGGAGTCCACAACAGCTTCAAAGGAGGAAGTCTGTGAAGCGAACGCTTCATTGAAGTTCTTCATAATTTCATTCTTGGATTTTGCAAGCTCGCCGCGAATCCTTCCTGCCAGGTTTTGGCGTTGAGCGCGTCTCCTAGGCTTTTTCAAATCCCGATCCGACATGGCTTCATCTGTAAACATAGTGGCAACCCATGCAACAAGTAGCGAAATACCGAAAGTTTCCGGGGCAAGCATAGCGCCAGCCACCCAGATGACTGCCTTGACTATGAACTTGCCGATTTGGTTGGCAAGATTGCCAAAGTCGATTTTTTTCAGCAGAGAATGCATATCCATCTGATTCAGGTTCATAGACTGTGTGCTCAGACTCTGCCAAATATCGCTGGGAAGAATCAGGTTTTGGGAAACATTGGCGGAATACAGCATCTGAGTCTGGGCATTCACGGCTTTTTCCATACCGGAGGACAATGTCTTCTTCCATGCATTCAGACACGTTTCGCAGATTGTTTCCATTTTCTGCATGACCTTGGGATCCTTGGTGGCATTATCTAGCCATTGCTGCAGGGTTTCGATGGTCATTTCATCACCCGGCGCATCTGCCCAACGCTTGGTCAGCTCCACTGCAATGGAACTGAGTAGCTGAAATAGTTTATCGGAGATGGCATCTGCCAGTGCCTTGGGTGTATTTTGGTGGACAGCAAGGAGCTCCTTCTTTGCTGCTGCCTTGCAGCTTTCCAGGTTTTCATCGGCAATGGAGACCCAGCCTAAACCGTTGGAAACCGTGTGAGAGGGGTTGATGACATTGCGTACAATCTTAATGTTCTTCTCCGGGAACACTTCCCGGCAGATTTCCTCGATGAAGTCCATTTTACTGGCGCCGCCGGTAAGGACGATAGTATTCAGGGTGCACTGACGCTTTTCCAGGCTACCGTCAGCCCTATAAACATTGTAGAACGCCTTGCCGATGCGATTCTTTGCTTCCTGATAGAAGGCCCGACAATGATCCTGCCAGCTTCCGTCGCGCAGGGTTACACTGTCGCAGTTGATTTGGAATTTCCGCTGACCTGTGACTTTATCCATGAAGTTCTTATGGATCTTCACCAAATGGTCCACATCCTCGCTGAAGGAGCAGACGAAGGGATAACCCTTGGGAGGGAGTAGTTTATCGTAGTATTTCTGTTTCAGTGCCCGCAGTTCTGCGTCATTATCAGCCAGCATAGCGATGTCCGGGGTGAATGGACCGTTTAGCTGAATGGCTCCCTCCAGCGCTTCCCGAGTCATCTGACGTTCTACCTCGGAAGCGCCCAAGGCCCAGCTGAATTCCAGAATTTTTCTGCCCAGAAGCATATATGTACAGTCAGCAGTGGAGGAACCGAAATCAAAGACCGCAGCGCCGTCAGCGGCAGAGATATTGGTAACACCGCCGCCCACACTGCTGAACATGGCAGCCCGGGATTCCGGGATAATCTCCACGGATTCCACGCCAGTGGCAATTTTTGCAAGCTTTGCATACTCATTCTTTTCCTTTGCGCTGGTCCAGTCGGAAGTGGTGGGGCAGCCGATCAGCAACATGGTATGGGCGCGGTCTGCTTCCGTAAGATCTCCGGGATTGTACTTGATAATATTGTCCACCACCGCATAAATATAGCATGCCATGACCATGGCATGGGTAATGCCACAGTTTTTGGCCGTGGGGGTGTTTCCGCAAGGCTTGAGAAAATCCTTGGGAGCAACCTTAAAGTAGAAGAACCGCTCACCGTCAGGCACATAGGAGGGCAACTCGCCAATCCGGAAGGGGGCAATCTTCTTAAGCAAGTCAAAGTCGGGATACTTATGTCCCTTCAATGCCTGCATCTGGGAGAAGGTCAGAATGATCTGGCTTAAGCCCACGTTACCATTGCCATCATTAACTACCAGGGTCTTTACTTCGTTCTTATCTCCGTTTTTATGGGGAAAGGCCGCTGCGGTTTCGCAGTGACCCAAGTCCATGCCGATCACTTTGTTTGCCATAAGTCTTTACCTGTCTTTCTTTCTGTTTTTCGAATCATTCGATCAAGCCTGTTAGAGCTTCCCGGTAAAGAAGCTGAATTTGCTCAACATCCATCTGATTGATTGGATTGTCCTCGATTTCCGGATCCAACCGTCGGAACCAGTTTTCGGTCAGCACAGGCAGCAGCCGCTGCTGGATTTCCCGTGCTTGGCGGATATTCTCCCGAAGTGTTTTGTTTTGATTCCGCATGGATTCCAGCCGGTCAATCATTTCCTGGGTGGGCGGATTCGATAGTGCTTCCAGTGATTCCAAAGTAAGTGTAATGCGCTGCATGGACCACAGATCCGGCTTAAGGAACCGATCCCCGCGCTCTAGGCGTTCCAACATCTCACGGCAGAGCTGTCGGATTTCAGGAAGCCCTCTCCACATCTCCATCTGCGCACATTCCTCCGCAAGCAGGGCTTCTACTGCCTTTGGATCGGCCTGAACCAGTTCCGGCTCGGAAATGGACACCTGCCGAAGAGCATCCACATCATGCATCAGCAGGAAGCAGTAATTGTTATAGCCCTTGATTCTGGCAATCTCCGGATTGGAAGCAGTGTTGACACGCTCAGCAAAGGCATTCAGCTTGTTTAAGGTATCCCGGATTCTGCCGGGCTGATAGTAGATCCCCAAAACCTTCTGTGCATCTTCTCCGGCTGCCCGAAGAGTGGGCAACTGGGCTTTCAGTTCCGCACATTCTTTCAGCCATTGGCCGTAGGGGGTGTTGTCTTCCATGTTGTACAAAGCGTCGATTTTTTTCAGACATTTTCTGATAAGGCTGGGCTTGATGGTGTTTTGGGGTTTTTGAGGCGGATTGGTATTGCTTTCACCGCGGCTGTATGGGATCAGACTGCCGCTAGAGCGAGGAGTACTCCTGAATTTCTCCTGAATACCATCCACAAATTTTTGTTTAATATCCATGGATTAACCTGCCTTTCTTACAGCAGCTGCACATGGCGATTTGCTTTCAACTTAAACTTTGCGCTATCATAGCAGACCCGGGGCTGCTGGTTCTCCCGGAAGATCACCAGGGCATCGCGTTCCTCGGACAGAACCAACTGGGATACAGCGGGATCATTCAGGGCTTTCAGGGGGATACGGCTGCCGGAAAGCGTAACACAGCGGTTTTTTTCCTTTCTTCCGTTATACAGAACGGTTCCATCCTCCAGTAGCAGCCTGCTGCCGTCGGCGGTGACCTGGATTTCCACCACAGGGGTCATAACCATATCAAACTGCAGCTGCACCATATAATCCTTGGCAGGCTTATAAAAGGCCGTGGAGACCTTGCCATCCATCAGAAGCAGGAAGCCATTCTGCTGGGAACCGGCTGCCGCCATAGTAATTCCTTTCTGATTCAGCTTCCAAGAATCCGTGTCCCTGGGAACTACGGTGTAATAGTCCGCTGTGTAGGAATCCCGGGTCAGGCACAAATCTGTACACACCGCCGCATCCGGCAGGAAACCAATGATTTTACCGGAGGATACATTGCAGTACCGAAATTCGCCCTTTTGCAGGGTAATTTCCTGGATGCACTGACCTGTGGACTGGCTGAAAAGGGCAATGCTCACCACCTGACTGGACCGGGAACCGGGCTGCGCCTTGATGCAGACCGTATGGATGGTCGAGCCCTTTTGGGGCTCCGGTTCCTCATGGTACCAGTAACGGTAAGGCTCTTCTGCTGCTGCCAGAACAGCGGTTTCATCAAAGGGGAAGTCCGTAATGGACATCTGCGGATTCGGCTGGGACTGCGCTTTGGGCTGCAGCTGGGACCTGGGCACAACCGTCGGCAGGACACTTCGGAAACTCTGCTTCAGGGGATTCACCTCCGCCAGCTGGCAGATTGCCAATAAGATCACCGCCTTGCGGATATCCTGGGCATTGGCAGTGAAACCGGCGGACTCGACGATATGCTTTAGTTTTTCAGAAATGGCAGCATCCATGCGTTCCCGGAGGAGTTTCTGCTTTTCTTCTTCCGCCTGAAGGGCATTCTCCTCGCTGCTGCCCAGCTCCTGCTCATAAACCGGATGCAAGAGCGTATCCATACATTCTTCCGGGGATGCCACACCCTCAGGCCATTCCTGCCGGGTTAGAATGCTGTACCAGAAGCTTTTGGTGAAATACTTGGCGGTATACAGGCCTGGAGGATCTTTGCCCTCCAACACCTGGGGCAGCGGAACACAGTGAATCCTGGCAAAGCTGCAAAAATCCTGCAGCCGGTCATAGACTGCCATAGGGGAAAACTCCCTCTGCAAATCCATCAGATTCCAGATGGGAATGTTGTTCACTTTCAATACGCGTCTCACAGATACACCTCCGCAGATATTATTTGCGTAAATACAGTATATCCCTTTTTCACAGAGAAAAGGTCAGCTGATGGCAGATTATTTGGAATCGTAAATATTCTCAAACTTCTGGCTTCCGTGAAGCCGGTACTCCTCCAGCACCTCATAAACCTCATATGGGTTGTAGCACTGAATGTCGATCAAAGCCAGAATAATCTGATCCCGCAGATCTTTAGGGTTAAAGCTGTTTGATCCCCGCCGCATCAAGTCCACCGCCTCTTCCTCATTGAGCCGGAGGGCAATAACCAACTTCAGCAAGGTCTTTTTCTTGGGAACCACCAGGTTCCAGCGAAGCTCGCTCCAAGTGGATTTGTCGATATAGGCATATTTATAAAAACTGGATTCCTTAATCTCTCCGTTTTTACGGAAGAAAGCGGGGTTGTTCATCCGCTTGATATATTCCAGTACCTTTTCATAAACGGTGGCTTCCTTCTGCCCGTGGACCATCCTCTGCTCTATCAACCGGGCGATCTGGGGATCTACCTTCTGGCTAGGCTGATCGTAAACAGGCATCCTGGAAGCTCTGCGGGCAATGGCCTGCTCTACTTTCAGCAGTAAAACGGAGTCCATAGGCAACATCTCCCTTTAGAGTCATACTATAATACTTTATTATATTTGATTATTTATATATATTCAAGAACTTTTTTCACTAAAGAACGGGCGTGTTGCCTACGTGCAACACGCCCTCAATATTCCGTTAACGAATGGGCTCGTCGGTGATGACTGCGAAGGAATCCTTCAGGTTGGAATAGCAGGCATTGAACTTATCGATGGGGACAAAGGTTCTGCCAGAATCCGGGTTCTGGCCGGAGCTGTCGCACAGGTAGAAGCCCTTGAGTTCTCCATCTGTGGAGTAAACCGTACCGGTCAGGCACACCGCATGGGTAGCGGTGATCTCTCCGTCGACGTTGTAGGCCTTCCACTCTCGCTCCTGGAGAACGCCGGAGTTCAAACCTAGCAGCACACCGTGGCCACCTTCGATCACCTGAGCCAGACGCTCCGGGGTGGCGGTTTCCTGGGAAAATTCACAGTGGGAGGGGAAGCCGAAATGCTCCAGCAGGGCAATCTGATTGCCGATGGTGGTTCCGCCGCCTTTAAACTTGGGATCATCCGGTATGCAAAGACCATTTTCCATAGCGTAGGCCAATACTTCCGGCTCGGTCACTTCTCTGCCGCCGATTTTGCAGATATTTGCAATAGAAGTCTCGCCGCAGGTGCCGAAAGCGCCGTAGGGATTGTCAAAGCCCTGCTGGAAATCCAGAATATCACCCAGAGCGATGGGGTCGCCATAGACGACTGCCTTTTCCATACCGGGTACATCCGTGCGAAGCTCCGGCTCCATGATCTGGGGCACTTCCTGAATTTCACTGGCATCCCAGACCTGGGCTTCTGTGATCTGTTCGGCCTCCATGATTTCTGTTCTTTCTAACATATAGATTCCTCCTCAAGAGATGTAGGGAAACGATTGTGACCGTTACCGGATGGGATTGTCGGTAATCACTGCATTGGCCTCGCTGATATTGGTATAGCAGGCATTCATTCTGTCCAGCGGAACAAACACCCGGCCTGAATCTTCATTCTGATACCAGCTGTCGCAGATGTAAAAGCCAGCCAGAGAGCCGTCCATATGGCGGACGGTGCCGGTCAGGCATACCGCGTGACGGGCGGTATCCTCGGTGCCCTCCTTGGGAACTCTGCCGTACAGAAGCGGATAGTTTATACACAGCAGAACACCGTAACCGCCTTCAATCAATGCTGCCAGCCGATCCGGATCCGCTGTCTCGGAAGGGACTTCACAGTGGGCTTCCAGATGAAAATGCTTTAAAATAGAGATCTGCTGGGAGATGGAGGTAGAACCGCCTTTATAGATCGGGTCATACTCCTCGCAAAGGCCGTTTTCCATAGCATAGGCCACTACCTCCGGCTCCGTTATCTCCATACCGGCGATGGTGCAAAGGTTTGCAATGGTGGTCTCCCCGCAGGTGCCGATAGCGCCGTAGGGGTTGTCATAGCCCTGATGAATGTCCAGGATATCCCCCAGGGCTATAGGGTCACCATAAACGATCGCCTTTTCCATGCCGGGTACATCGGTACGTAGCTCCGGCTCCAGGCTGGAGGGTACATCCTGAATTTCACTGGCATCCCAAAGCTGGGCTTCCGTCACGCCTTCGGATTCCAGGTATTCCTTAATTTCCATTGCGTTCCTCTTTTGTTTCTGACTTAATTATAGCATAGGGATTGAAAAATAACACGAACAGGTATTAATACGGCTTCAAACGGTATTTTTATTCCGATTCTGTTTTGACAGTCCACCGGACAAGCTCCAGCTCCATGGCTTTCAGCTTCGAAAGGTGCATGCTTTGCTTTTGGATCTGGGTTTCCAGAGAGCTGCGATACGCATCCAGATCCGGCTGTTTTAACAGGAAAATTTCCCCATAGTTCTGTTTATACAGCTGGGACAGAAGCTTTGCCGAATCGGTATCCTCCGTAAAGAGGATCTGGGCAGCCCTCGATGCGCTCATACGGAAATGATCCCGGAGGGTATTCAGTGTCCGGTCTACCGTGTTCAGGCAGTAGCTCCGGTGATCCGGCAGGGATACCACCATCCGGGCAACTGGATTGGAGCTGATCGGCAGCCAGCTTCCCTTCGCCAGTTTTTCGGCTTCTTTTTGCGTTTTCACCAGCGTCTTCCGGGCATTGGCAAAGGCCTTGTCCATATCCATCCGGATCCGCAGCAGCGTATCCGGCAGATCCAGTGCCATATCCGGACAGCGGTTTCCGGGAACGCTGTCCAGGAAGGAATTGTAGGTATGCAGGCTGTTGTAGAGCTCTTCCTCCAAATCATCAAAGGCCTTTTTCCAGGCAGTTTCATAATCATCGGCCACGGCCTTTGATTGGTCGATCACCTGACGCATGGTCTGGATGACCATATCCCTGGCCTGCTTTTCCAGGAAACCGTTCAGCTGTCTCCAAGTTAGAGCCTCCTGGATTCCCCGGCGGAGCTCCCGACTCACATCCTCCAACGTCTGATCGGCGGAGGCTTTGGAAGCCAGAAGCCTCCGCAGGGAGATACCTGCGTTGTAGTTTAAGGTAAGGGCATTCACATGATCCCGGAAAGCCTTATCGGAATAGGTTTGTAAGTTGTTCAGAAAGCCTTCCAGGATTTTCTGCTGCGCTTCCACCGCTCCGGTCAGATCTGTCATCAGCTCCAGAACCAGTCCGGAGGTTCGTCTGGCGGCAGTATGAAGCCTGCGATCACCCAGGGAAACGAAAATCTCTCGGGTCATCTCTTCAAAGGCATCTGCCCAGATCCGGGATTCCTGGGCGGAGCCGGTATAATGCTCCAAAGCCATACCGGCGGAACAGGCATAGACCTGAGGATTTTTCAACTCAAAGTTCTTTTTCAAATTCTCCCGGACGAACCATACCAGCTGCGTTTGCTCCTTAGGATTCTGCACCATATCCATCTTTGTGAGGATGAAAATGGAATCGTCCATCAGATGGCTGGCATTGTCCTCCATGAATATCGAAAAATCCTTGGTATAGGCATTGTAGCACGGAAACAGAACAATGGCAGCGTCCGCCTCATCCCGGAGCACATCCTGGGTGCTGAGGATATGGCCTGCGTCCGCCTCATCGCCGGGATTCACTCCCGGGGTATCGATGAGGGTAAAGCCCTGAAGATTCTGCCGGGTGGGGAAGGAAATGCGGACCTTAGAAATGTGGTTCAGCAAAGCTGTGGTGGTGGTCAGATAGTCAACCAATGGGCCAGACTCCCCGGGGGGCGCTATGCCGGTCATGCGGAAAAGCCTATTTCTGCCGGATTCGTTCATCTCCCAATTAGAATTATCCAGACCTTTAACCCAGATTTGGGGTACATCCTCCGCGCTCTCCCAGTCGATCCAGGTGGGAACGGCGGTGGTGGGGGTATTGGACATGGACAGCAGGGACTGCCGCAGCAGGGCATTGAGAAATGTGCTCTTGCCGCAACTGAAATTGCCGATAATGGCCAGCTTCATCCGGGGATCATCCAGGCGCTTCATCAGGCCGCTTAGGCGCAGCAGATAATAGGACTTCTGAGAAAGATCTGTCTGCTCCACCAGCTCCTGGAGCTCCTGCAAGAATGCTTTCATAGGCATTTCCTCCTTTTACAGCAGATGCTCCATGCAATAACCAAAATACATGGTATAAAAATCTCCGAATTTTTTGGTGTCCAGCTGCCTGCGTCCCCGAAGACTCAGGGAAACGATACAGAAAATCTCCTTGAGATTCAGGTCCACGGCTTTTTGGATATCCGTATGAACGGCCTCCACCCACTGATCCAGCTCGGTCAGCTCCGCATGGTGCATCATAATGGCGTTCATATCCAGCAAGTCTTCCACATCCCGGAAGATGCTGTCATTTCTGGGGAAGCTTTCTCCTGCCAGCTGTTTTGCAAATACTCGCTTTATGATCTGTGCCTTGTCGGGGGAATGACCGGTCATATCTCCCTGCAGCGATTCAATCATATCCGGTCGGAAGCTGGAGGGATCCTCCTTTTTCAGCTTGCCGTTAATCAGCAGGGCAAGCGCCTGGGTCAGCTGATTCCGGCAGCGAATCGAGTAATCCACTCTCTTATGTACATAGGGGGATTCCTTGTCCGGGGTGAAGTGATCCACCTTGCACAGTACGGCAGAGGTCCAGCGGTTCTGGTACATCACCGCCACACCGGTTGGCAGCTTGGAAAGCTCCTGACTCTGGTGTTCGTCCAGTGAAACGGAGCTGCCTGCAATGCGCCGGTCTTCCTGATCCGGGAGCATGAAGAATGCCTTGGTCTGGGTATTGCGGATAGCGGCTGGATGCAACACCGCAGGAGACTGGTCGGCAATGACAAAGCCCTCGCCGTAAGTGCGCATTTCAGCAATGGCATTGGTAATCATCTCCACCGATGCCTCCTTTGCGTTGACACCCTCGCTGGATGCGCCCGTATCCCGGCGGAGCAGGTGGTGAGCCTCTTCCAGCAGCGTCAGATGCCGCAGCTTGCTGTTGACCACATTGGAGCACATCCGGTACTCGGAAAGCCGCATGACCAGAACGCCCATAAGCAATGCCTTGGTTTCGGCAGAACCCACACGGGAAATATCAACGATACAGTTTTCATCGAACAATGTCTGATCGCCGATCTCATCGGGACTGAACACGGTGCCAAAGATGCCGTTAGTCATGGATTTGACCCGGGTTACCAGAGCACCAGTATAGTTGCCCTTGTTTTCACCGGAGTAGTCAGACTGGGAAATCACCTGGGGCAGCTTCTTCAGCAGATCCGCGAAGCTGGGGAACTGGGCACCCTCGGGCCGTTCACCCAGGATCATATCAAAGCCCTTGTCCATATAGATCTGCTCTACGGAGTCCTTCAAAATGGCGGGCATAGCGGCGGTCAGAGGCCAGGCGGCCTTGAAAATATCCAGCAGCCGGTCAATATGCTCGCACACATGGATGCCATCGGGGAAGGCAAAGGGATTGATCCGCAGCAGGGGCGCATAGCGCAGGTTTGTGCCGAAAACCTTGAAGCCATCCCTGCCGCCGAAGACCCGGGCATATTCACCTTTGGCAGGCTCCACGATCAGCACCTTGATATCGTGGGAAAGGGCCTCGTCCAGTAGCTGGTAGCAGAAATTGGACTTGCCCACACCGGTGGCTCCGGCTACGAACAGGTGCTTGGTCAACTGATCCAGATCCAGCACCACCCGGTTGTGCTGTTCGGGACGGCCCATGTGGTAGACGCAGCCCATCTGGGCTTCCCGCTGAGCATTCTGTTTCCAGGAAAGGCCGGTGAGCACATCCCGGGCGAAGCTGGCATGGTCCGATACATTCAGTCCGGGAACAGACTTTTCCGGCAATGCAAAGTAGTTGGGCATATCCGACATAGCAATCGGCTGGGCTGCCTGGATGGCGGAGAAGCCCGTATTTTCGCCGAAGGAGAAGCTGGGGTGCAGCCCCCGAATCAGATACTGCTTCAGAAGAGCCATATCGGTTTCCTCCTTCCAGCGGCAGATGGGAGAGGTATCGGTAACGGTTCCGGAGGCATAGACCTGGGACCGATACAGATTGGCGGCGGAAACCGCAGTCTCCTGGTCGCCGGCGATGAAGTAGGCTGCCAGCTTGAAGCCGCCCTCCCGGGTCAGCTGCTCGGTCAGCTTCAGCTGGCGGTCGATGTTCTCCAACAGATTGACGGTGGATTTGTTCTGGAAGCTGCGCTGAACGCTCTTGCCCCGGGTGGTTCCGGTGGTAGTGGAGGTGCCTTCGGTGAGGGTTTCGGAATGTCCGTCGGCTACGCTCTCCTGGCCGCCTGTATTGACAGTGGTATTTTCGCTTGAGGAAGAAGATCCGGGCGGGTTGGGCAGCGGGATCATGTTCATCAAGCCGGCACCAAACTGCGCCGCCACATAACCCAGCCGAACCTCCGGGAAAGCAAGAGAAATGACTGCAGCTGCCGCAGAACCCAGCATTTGCCGGATGGCCTGTCCCTTTTCCCGCTGCCGGGTCTGGTCTTCGTCAGGGGCGTTTTCGCTGGTGCCCGTAGAGGAGGATTCTCCCCAACTGGTGCCATTGGTTTTGGTCAGAGAATCAGAAATAGCTCGGGAGGCATTGACGCAGTAGCTGTCGGATTCATTTTCCGACAGGGTGATGTCTTGCTTTTGCATGGGGGAGATTTGGGTATACAGCTGTTCCAGCAGCTGCCGCTGCTGAATCAGCTCTGCTTTCCCCATGGTCTGGGCCAGTAGCACCATGGAGAAGGGCTTGCCGCGCATACCGTCCACCAGTGCATCCAGCTTTTCGGTGGTGAGAGACTCCTCGCTGCGCTGCTCCAGAGGCATACCGGACACCGTTGCCACTGCCAGGGATTCTCCCTCGGGCATCAGATTTTTCAGCACCTGGACAAGATCGGAATTTTTAACGTTTTTATACTGGCAGCCGGGCAAACTGCCGTTGAGAGAATTGCGGAAAGTCTTATAGCTGGAAAGAGCATTGTCCGCATCCGCGGCGCAGACACCCAAGTAGAAGTCTACCCAGTCCTCCCGTCCGTCCAGAATCAGAACAGCGGATACCGGCTGGCCGGACAGGCAGCCGTAGACGCTGCGCAGCTTCTGAGCCACAGAAACATCCTTGCCGTAGACAAACCGCTCCATCTTCATCAAACGGAAGGCATCCTGACTCTGGAGGCGCAGCTGCTCGCCGGTCAGGGGCAGGATCTTCGCCTGATCCAACACAGACAGGTATTCCCGGCGTACAAACATATCCGCTTTGGCGATAACGGTATTGACTTCTTCCAGCTCCTGCTGCCGCTGTCTGGCCAGCTCAAAAGCCTCTTTTTCCTTCTCCTGACGGAGCTTTTCCATTGCCTCGGGAGTCGGTTCCAAAATTACAGGGTTATCAGTCATGTTCGTTGCCTCCCGTCTGTCATAATGCCTGGAATATCTGGTGGATATTCTGACCGGCTGCTTCCCAGAAGTGCTTCTTCATCAGAATATCCGGTGTGGGATTTTCCTGCTGGGCGCAGAAGTCACAGCAGTCCCGGATGATTTCCAAAGCCATGGTGCGGCAGTGCCGCAGATTTTCTACACCGGGCTCCTGTTTCAGAACCTCCTTGAAAAGCATCAGTCGCTTGTGCACTGTCCCGGTCAGGAGATTTTCCTCCATCTGATTGGAAAAGGCCAGCAGACCATTCCGGATGTGGGAAAGATCCCACTCCTGAACTGTTAGCGCGTACAGTTCAGGGTCAAAGCCCCGATCCTCTGCTGCCCGGTGCTGCTGCTGCAGTGCATGGCGGAAGCGGATGCCATCATCCCGGGTGCCCTCAAACTGGATTTCCAGGTTGTCTTCGTTGAGCATCTCCATCAGCTCCGGAAGGAAGCCGTCCCAGCGCTGGTATGATCTCACCCCTTGAATCAGCCATCGGTCTATGGGATTTTTCAATACAAATTCCTGAAAACGCCCGCCCTCGGCAGACTGGGATGTGCCGTCAATCAGCAGGGCTGTTTTCTGGGAAAAAGGATTGTATCGGATAAGTATATTTTTCATGGAATATGTCCTTTCCTGGGTCGAATCTTTTTGGGGAGGCCTTGTGGAAGAGAGAATGATTCTTTTTTGTGCATTGGATTTACGGGGAAACGTTCCATATCTTTCACAAGGGCGATCCGGGTATCAAGAGGAATTATTTTCATTTGTCCGAACCGATGCCGTACTGGGCACGGATGGTCTGAACCGCAAGCAGCACCTGATCCAAGATATCCAGCTGGTTCTTGCGTTTTTCGATCGCTGCCTGCTTTTCTTCCACACCCTGCTGGGTGGACTGGATGGCGGCCTCAATCAGATCCTTTTTTTGCTGGATATCACCCTCCAGGGCTTTCTGGATCTGAGTGCAGAGCTGTTCCATCTGTCCGTCAACCAGCCCCATCAGCTGATCCACATTATCCTGAAGGAGCGACTTATCTTTGCGGAACATATCCTTGCCGTTCTTTTCCACGGCCTTCAGAATCTTGGCTTCCTGCCGACGTTCATTGGCACCCACAATGAAGAGAATATCCGCCAGAGTAGACACGATGAACAGGGCACCACCGGAAACCGTAATACTGAAGCAGAGCTTTGCGATTTCTGCGGCAATGGACAGGCCAACATAGGTGGAAAGGCCTTTCACGGCCGCGCCGATGCCGTACATGGAGGACATGGCCGCGTAATAGGGGCTGCCCATCAGCAGACCCAGGGCAACGCTCAGGGCGGTGCTGCCCAGGGTCTGGGCCAATGCACCGCTTTTCTTGCCGCCGGTAATGGTCAGCTCCACATTTTCCAGAGACTGAGCAATGGTCTGCAGATCCTGAAGCACATTTCGCATGGCTTCCTGCTCGATTCGCTCCAGTTCCGGCGAAAGGTCGGAACCAATCCATTGGTTCACCTGAAGACTGACGCGATTGCAAAATTCTTCGGTACACTCGTCATTAAATTCCTTGGACTTTTTGTTGACGGAAATAGGATTGAGTCTGTCAAAGCCCTTGGGAAGCCGGGTCTTGGGCTCATAATCGGAAAGGGACACCTGATCCGGCATAGCGATAAGCTGGTCTTTGATTAACGCGCGCAGGCTTTCCTTGCTCTGGGACAGGGTATCCCGGAGGGCCTGCACCGTATTTTGTGCCTGCAGCTGAATTTCGGACAGCTGCTTTCCGGCATCCACGATCCGGGCCTGAAGATTTTCGGTATCGATACCGGCAGCGGCATTCAAGCTTATTGCTGTCTGCTTCAGCTGCTGGGCATAAATCTCGATCCGCTCACAGAATGCCTTGACCTGGTCCGTGCCCTTGCGCTCCACCAGATACCGGCTCAGGTATTCTTCAAAGCCCTCAAAGCCGGATTTTTGGTACAGCTCCATATTGCCTGCCTGCTTGGCCACCAGCCCCTGGATGGAGCTAAGGAAATGGACACCTTCCTTATCAAGATCGGTATGTTGGAGGGCGTTGCTGTACAGGTAATCCCGCGCTTTGGCAGTCTGCTCCACGCCGGATTTTTCCACCCGGTCAAAATAGGTGCAGCCAAAGAGAATGTTGCGCATACCCTTGGTATTCAGTGCAGAAAGCTGATTGCGGTCTTCCTTGCAGTAGGGCACCAGGGAGTTCATAACATAAATCACCGCGTCTGCTGCAGGCAGGTAGCTGCGGGTGATATAGTCGTTATTATAGGGATCGTTCAGGCCTGGGGAATCCACCAGCACCACGCCGTCCTTCAGGATTTCCAGAGGCCAGCGAATCACCAGCCGCTGAAACTTGGACTCTATCCGCTCCGAAGTGAAGTTCTTGCAGTTTAAACCCGCCTCGTTATCAATGGAGGCATACTTGCGCAGGGTTTCGGGGGTTGGGTTGGTCAGCACGATGGGCGGCTTCTCGCCATAAGCATCGGGTTTGGGATAGACGATGATCTTTTTTTCGGTGCTGTATTCCAGCTGGCACAGCACCGCCGTCTCCGGGAGGAAACCGGTGGGCAAAAGATTCTCACCCAGCAGGGCATTGACGAGGCTACTCTTACCAGAAGAATACATACCCATCACCAGAACAACAAAGCTGTCTCCGGACTTTTCACGGACTTTCTGCATATCCTCCGTCAGAGTCACATTCTCCGGGCAGATCACTGCCGCGCAGTTCATTTCCTGACTAATCAGTGATGCCAGTTGTGCCAGCACCTGTTTATGCTGCTGCAGATGTTTCATAGCGACATCTCCTTCATTCTTGATTCTCTATCCGGCTTTCCTTTCCGGAGAAGGCCTTCTGGACCATAGGGTAGTAAACATTGGATATATGGAGCTGTTCGCCGTTTTTCAGTACAAGCCGATGCTCCGATTTATTCAGCATCAAAACCTGCTGCCGGTTAACGATGTAGCTTTTATGGATCCTGAGAAAACGATGGAGCAGCCCCTGCGCTTCCAGCAGCTGCTCCACATCCGTCAGCTTGCCAAAAATACTGCGCTGCTGCCTGGGATCCGTCATAAAAATATCCACATACTTCAGATTGCTCTGAAAATACAGAATATCCTGTACCGGCAGGGTCATGCTGGTCTTCCTGGTCTCGTAGCGGAAAACCTCCCCGGTGCAGAGGATGTCCTCCAGCATTTCCCCCAATTTTTTATCAAAGCTGCTGTTACCTGTTTCCCAGCGGTAAAAGCTGATAGGCCGGGCAGCCAGGGCGGGCTCCAGATCGCAGGATTCGGATTTATAATACCCGATTCTGCAATCCGGGTTTGCCCGGTAGATTTCCCAGGCAAGCGTCAGGGCCCTGGCCCCATCCATGGAGATAAGGGCCAGATGCAGCTGCGGCGCATATTTCTCCGGCTTCACCGCCCCATCGAGAATATAGTAAACAGAGAAATCCAGGTCAAAGCGCATGGAGTAACCCACAATCCGCTCCCGCATTTTTCTGCAGCGTTCCATGTCAGGTTCATATAGTCCGATACACAGCATGACCTACCCTCCGTACAGTGCTTCCAGCCCCAGCTGTTTTACCGTGTCCCGGTATCGGCGCTGATAATCATGAAAATCTTCCTGCAGCGCTTTGCCTTCTTCCCATAGGGCAATAAGCCTGTCCGCGGAAGCATACAGCTCCTGCAGCAGGCTTTTTCCTTGGGTAAGCATGATTTTTCCGGATATATGGCAAAGGGGCATATCTCCTGCCTGGCTTTTTTGGGCAAGGTAGATAATCTGTCGGAAGGGATAAGCGGTTTTGACCTCCCATTGTACGGGGTAAAACCATAACTGATCCGCTGCATAGTGCTGCCGGTGCAGGCAGCAACCCAGCACCAGCCTGCTCTCATCCAGCTGCAGCCAGGGCAGACCCAGCTGCAGCTGCAGGCTGATCTGCTCGTCAAACAGGGGATGTGTCAGCAATTGTTTCTGCGCTGTATTCAGATTCACGGCTCATCCCTCCATTTGCACAGATAAGGCCCGGCAGCTACCTGTCTTCCAGGCTTTCAGAAACCGGTCCAGAGGTACTTCCTCCGACTGCGCATCCGGAGCAGCCACCCGCACACCGGCACTGTCATAGTCCCGCAGATCCAGTCCGGATACCCACAACAGGGTGTTTCCGGAAAGGCCGGGCAGATCCCCGGCAGCATCCTCTGCCAGGGCAAAGTCATTCACCAGACAAAATACCGTCTCTCCGGCATCCAGCATATCCGCCAGGGTGGATAAAGTCACCTCCCGGTGGGTTTCAGCAATGCCGTGGACACTCAGGCGCGCTTCCAGCTCCTTCCAGGAACTGCTCTGCCATGCTGCCAATTCGGGAAATTTCTGCCAAGGTGTTTCCAGGGGAGCCAGATCCCCATAGACGAAGGGTGCTTCCTCCACGTCTTCTATGGGCTGTTCCTGGCGGATCACCTCCAGGAAAATGCCCGGTTCCAGCCTTTCCAGCTTTGCCTGGGGGCCGAGATCAGGGAATATGTCAAATCGTTCTTTCATAAACGGCTCCTTATTTCCGGTACTTGGGCACCAATTCCAGCTCTGTCATAACCTGCTCTGCAAATACCCGGGCATCCACCTCAATGGGCTGCTCCTGATACCGGCGGAAGCCCCATTCCTTAAAGTCCATTCTGACGCTGTGGTATTTATCCAGTACCAGATTATTCTCCCAGGATTCCACCAATGCCTCGTTTGCCTCCACCCGATTCCCGTTCAGATTATAGAACTGGTAGCCGTGGCGGCCTTCGTGAAAGAAGGTATCCAGCATGGATCGGTAGCTGGTGTAGGAATTATCCATTACATATTCTTCGCTCAACATCAGATCTTCGCCATTGCAGCAGCCTGCAACTCTGCCTGGTAATTCCGTAACAAGCACCAGCAAGGGTTCCCGATGGCTGATTTCTGCCACACGATCTTCCAACTCCTGCAACGCAACCATCCGTTCCCCCGGGAGAAGGGTGATCCAGTTTTCAAACTGCAGCTCCTTTATATTCAGAAACTCCTCCCGGATCATAGCCGCCTGAACCTCCATGCAGGGGGCTTTCTCCCGAACCTCCGGGAGCTCGACCGCGGGAATTTCTTCTTTCATTTCCGGACAGAAGGAGGAAAACTCCCTGAACACCTCCGGCAGTGGGAACAAGTTCGCTTGCGTGCCGGGATCGAATTTTTCAACCATACCGGGAGTCCTCCTTCCGAAAAAATGTTACATAATGCCCATGGCAAGGGCGGCCTTTGCCTTTTCAGGCTCCCGGATCAGCCAGTCCAGAGTCAGGACCGCACCGGTAAAGTACATGCCGTAGGTTTCCTTCAGGCTGTTTACGCTGTAACCATGGTAAACGGTAGCGTCATCCTCCGCGCCGGTTTCTAACCAAGCTTCCACCAGAGGCTTCAGCTGCTCACACACGCTGCCCAGATCCTGGGCCATCAATTCCGCTTCTGCTTCCGCAAAGCCCAGACGCTGCATGATGATATTCTTCATATTTAGACTCCTTTCAATAATCACAGTTCCAGTTCCTTAATGACGGTCTCCGCAAACACCCGGGCATCCACTTCCACGGGCTGGGTAAAATAGTGCATAATTCCGCGGGTCTTGAAGATCAGGCGCTCACCGTTATCATAGCCCAGACCATTATTGTTAACAGCCCAGGCAGCTACAAACTCATCGCTCTGCTCCACCCGGCAGACCTCTAAGTTATAATCCTGGTAGGCATGGCGGCCTTCATGGAAGAGGGTGGTCAGCGCCTTGACGTAAGCCTCGTAGGAATCGTCGCCCACGGAGAACTCGGAAACGACCATAATTTTATCTTGGTTATTGTAATAACCCATAATGGGGTATTCCAGATCCTCGCTCAGAACGGTAATGGGGTCTCGGTGGGCGATCCGGGCAACATGCTGCTCCAGAGCGTTCATGGCAGCCACCCGCTCTTCCACGGTCAGCTCCTTCCAATTTTCATACTGGAGCTCAGGGATTCTCAGGAACTCTTCCCGGATCAGACCGGCCTGGACTTCCATACTGGGGGCAAATTCGGGAATTTCATGAATGGTTTCCATCCGGCCCTGGGTTTCATCAAAGATGCCGGTCTCCGCTTCTGCGGGAGTAGACAGCTTTACATCTGCGAAAGCGGGAGTAGACAGCTTTACATCTGCAAAAGCAGGGGTGGAGAGCTTGGTCTCTTCCATAACGGCCTTTTCCATCTCAAACATAAGATACGCTTCCTTTCTAAAATCCGTGATTATTACTTAAATACGTCTTCCAACTGCTGCATAACCGCACAGGTGAACGCATCCGCATCCACTTCCCGTGCCTGCATTTTCAGCTGGATATCTGACCGGCCCCAGTGAATTTTTCCGGTGCCGTTGTCATAGCCCAGATCCATGTTGGTTCTCCAGGAATCTACCAGTTCTCCATTCTTCTCCACCTGGGAGACGGTCATGTTGTGGTGCTGATAGGCGTGGCGTCCTTCATGGATCAGGGCACTGACGGCAGCTTCAAAACCCTCTTGGGTGTCAGAGCTGACCAGTTCCCGGTTAATGATGATGCTCTGGCCCTTGCAAAGGGCGGGAACATCCAGCTCCCGGGCAACCACAACCCTGGGATCCCGGAGTCCGATTTCTGCTATCTGATCTTCCAGTGCGTTGAGTACCGCAAGCCGCTGCTCCGGAACCATCTGCTGCCAGCATTCATAGCGAAGAGCCGGAATATTCAGCACCGCTTCCCGGATCAGACCGGCCTGGATCTCCACGGAGGGAGCTTTCACCTGAGCTTCCTTTAAGAACACCACCGGGGGCATGAACTCAAGATTTGCCTTCGCTTCTGGCATATCCCATTTCTCAAACATCGTTTCTCCCTCCCAAGGTTTTGTTATGGCTTCATTATACACGGGATTTGACTTCATGACGCAAAACTGCATTTTTAGGCCGCAAATCGGCAGAGTTGGAAGTCTTATGGCAACATTAGCGCATTTAATAATATTTTATCAAATACTGTTATTATTTTCAATACTATAAACAAAAAGTATTTTGCATCAATAGTTGACTAATGCTCACAGCTATGCCATAATACTATTGTTACAGTATCAGAGTTTTGCAAAAGCAATCATAGTATCAGAGTTCTCACAATGCCCGAAGTCTTCATGTCTTCGGGCATTTTTGCGTTCTTCTGCATCTTTCCATAGATGCACACAGACCGCTATCGTGGAGGGGTGACCCCTCCGTATCAATCACTTAACTTCATACCGTGGCAGTTCTGTCATAGTAAGTAAAGCACTCACTTGAATCTTCAGATTCTCGTGAGTGCTTTTTTATTTATAGATTGGAGCTGCAAAGGCTCCCCCAACCTTATTTCCGGGGAGCCTTTCGGCTGGCCCGTAATATACAAATCTATCAGAAATAGGAGATGTAAATTATGAGTTACTGTATGCGTATGAGTAAAACATCATTCACTAAGGCAACAGAACCCGGCGTCTGGGAGGACTGAGTATGGCAAGTACGCTATCTCTTGTCAAAGATGTCCGCGGCTGTATGACCCACTTTGATCCCCTGACACCGGGAATCGTTGCGGTACAATCCGAAGGTGACCTCACCTACGACGAATTGAAGGAAGCACTTTCCGATTGCGGCATGGACATCGCAAAAGTGGTATTCGACGGCTCCAGAGGCTATCAGAATGCCTTTTATGCCGACTTCGAGCATGGACATTACTGTTGGATTCCCTTTCAGAAGAATCCAAGGGAAGTCATCAGTGCAATGGATCAGCAATTCCGTAGTCCTAAATTCGGTGAGGCCCGGCGCAATCATGATTGGACGACCTTCTACATGATGGACGTGCCCCTACCAATGCAGATCTGGGACTTCGAGCAGCGCTATAAGGCAATCGAGCCGGAGCAGGTCTTTTCGGTCTGGAGTTATCTCCATACCCATATCGACTATGCAAACGGTATGTGGAAGCCCGAGGTCCTCGACTATGTCTTCGCACACACTCCCCAGACTGAACTGCCGGAACCTGATGAGAACGGAAAAATCACCATCTACCGCGGTATGGGTGAAAAGTCCCTACCTGCCGAAGAGGCGATCTCCTGGTCAACGGATCCGGTATGTGCCCTTTGGTTTGCCAACCGGAGTACCCGTGGTACCAGACTGGTTTCAGCAAGAGTAACACCGGATCAGATTCTGGTCTACAACCCGGGATACCACGCTGAGCATGAAGTCATCCTGAAGCCCGGTGTCAAGCCGGTGATACTGGATACAGATATGATCCCCTCAACGGAAAAATATGTGCCCCGTCTGCTGGCCCCTGTCACAAAGGATTTCTTCCACTACGGATCGATTGCTTTGACCTTGGGATATCCAGAGGAGCATCTGTTTCAGTACCACGGCATCAATCATATCCTGCGGGTTCTGCTTCTGACACTGATCTACTGCGAGCATTCCTGTGTGGAGCTTTCAGAAGAGGACAAGCAGATCCTGATCTATTTCAGTCTGCTGCACGACATTGGCCGTGACTCCGAAGGTGAGGACGAGACCCATGGTGATAAGAGTGTGGAACTGATCCGCAAGAAGAACATCCGCATCAAGGGTATCCAGCTCTCCAAGAAGGGCTACCGTATTGCCAAGCTATTGATCCGCCATCACTGCCGGGAGGATGATCCAGGCGCAGACTGTGTGATCAAAGTTCCGGGCTTCACAGCCAGAGATATCGTCCGGGCATTCCGGCTTTACCGGATTGCCAAGGACATGGACGGTCTGGACAGAGTTCGCTTCAACGGATTGGACTTCCGGTATCTAAGAACTCCGTATGCCCGGCGCTTGCCGCTGGTCGCAGGAGGCCTCCTGGAAGAGCCACTTCTGGAGTGCATTAAGAGCTACCGTGATGGAAAGCTGGAGGTGCCACATGGACTTTGAGCTGATTATTCTCTTCGCCTTTGTGGAGATCGTGATGGACGAATCCGCTTCTGACGCCTTAAAGGAACTTCGCGTAGATGCACTCACGAAGGTGCAGCGCAGTCTGAACCACTACCATCATCTCGGATATATCCGTGAACTGACTAGCGCTATCGCTGAGAAGAAGTGTCAGATGATCAAGGAAGCCACTTCCAGGACTGAAATGCAGAAATTCCTCAAGCCCCGCTGTCCTCATTATGACGGCAGCAAGTTCGTTGAAGATCCCTACATTGTACCGGAAGAGGAACTGATCTGCTGGAGTTATGCATCTCTGCGGTTCCCGCTGAACAGTATCGGAGCAGCAAGGTTCCAGGAAGTATTCAAACGAGTCTTCCCAAATGGAACCGGGAATGTGCTTCGGGACAATGAGGCCGACCATGAGTGATCTGAGCTATGCAAATCTCCGCTGCCACTACCAGACCGGACGCTCCTATGTCATATCCGGAGAAGGCCGGAACCGGGTCTATGGATACCGAACAGGCGTCCAGTGTAACCTTGGAGACATCGAACAGAAAGAATGGTGCCAGATGGTAAGGGATCTGATCCAGCGAGAGGACGAACAGAAACTGTATCAGCAGCTTCTGCAGCACCTGAAGGATCACAATTATGCCAAGGAATCTATCAAAGAATTGGAATTCAAAGCACTGCAGCTACATGCCAGCCGGATCTTTGACAACGAAGCATGGGTGGACTTTCTGAAGTTCAACAGAAAATACCGTCCTGAGATTGCTTCATCTGCCAGACTGGTTTGGATTGTTCCTGAATGCTGCAAAAGCCCTGGTGAGGTTACCCAGACTATGCTGGATTCCCACAAACACATTGACAACCGTGCTTGCTGTCCGCATTGCGGCAGATGGGTGCGGTTCAAATTTTACACTACTACAGAAATGGAGGAACGCACGAATGAGTGTGAATGAACCCAACATGAAAGATTCCGTAATTTTTCTTACTTTTATTTCACTAAATTACGCATTTTAGTCCTCCAAAATAAATATTTTTAGGGCAACACCGCATAAATGCCAAAAACCGCATTATACAGTGGGTGCCAAATAAAAACTGTGAATAACCTCTGAATTATTGTCCGCAAAGGCGCACTGACTCAAGCCGCCAGACAGGGTCTGTCAGCCAGAATCAGATTTGCCAGTGCAAACATGATATTGAATTTGGCTTGCTGCTTTTCAAGCCCTCGGTATCGAGACCGCAGAAAATTCTGTGTAAACGACGGGATATGACAGTATAAGGAATCCTGGTAAAGTCAAGAATATCACAAAGATATTTACGACAAAGGAGTCAGGAAACCATGCAGTCAACCCCACAGGAATTATTGAAACGGTATGTCCAGAGCC
>CALWXR010000010.1 GCA_944385535.1 uncultured Oscillospiraceae bacterium | reverse complement strand
TTTGGCGGAACGTCCTTTTTGGCGGATCTTGTGGCTGCCAGGGGTAAGAATTGTATTTTTTCAGTAGACCCTAATTATCAAAAGAAATCGAGAACCCCCAGTTTTGCCTGACGCAAAACTGGGGGTTCTCGACGGTCTGAAAGCCCAGCATGAGATGGGCTTTTTCGACATTCTGAGGGGCTGTCTCACGAAGAGACAGCCCTTTCAATTTACGCCAGGTAAATGGCCTTGCAGGCCAGCATGGTCTCATAGCAATCCAGCTTGGAGACCAGCTCCAAGGGAGCGTGCATGGACAGTACCGGCACGCCCGCGTCTACGGTGACGATGTTCCGGTTGGCCATGTAGGCCGCCACGGTGCCGCCGCCGCCCTGATCCACCTTACCCAAGGTGGCGATCTGCCAGATTACGCCGTTTTCTTCCAGGGTGGTGCGGACATGGCCCATGGCCTCGGCGGAAGCGTCGGAAGCGCCGCCCTTGCCCCGGGAACCGGTGTACTTGCAGATGGCTACGCCGTAGTTAAGCATTGAGTTGTTCCGGCGGTCGCAGGTCTCCGGCCAGTTGGGGTCGAAGGCGTTGGACACGTCGGCGGACAGGCAGAAGGAAGCGGCGAAGCAGTCCTCCAGCTTCACACCCTGGGCGTCGCACAGACCGCCCATGAAGTGCTCAAAGTAGTGGCTCTGCATGCCGGAAATGCCCACGGAGCCGATTTCTTCCTTATCCGCCAGGATGCACACCGCGGTCTTGTCGGGCGTTTCAATGGCAAACAGAGCGTCCAGCTCCGCGAAGGCGCACACCCGGTCGTCGTGGCCGTAGGCGCTGATCAGGCTTCGATCCAGGCCCACCTCCCGGCACTTGCCGGCGGGAACCACGGTCAGCTCGGCGGAGAGGAAGTCGGACTCAATCAGGCTGTACTTTTCGTTCAGCAGCTTCATAATGTTCAGCTTCACCAGATCGCTGCCTTCCCCATCCAGGGGCCGGGTGCCCAGGATCACGTTCAGCTGCTCGCCGGTGATGCCCTCGGCCAGGGTCTTTTTCATCTGGTCGGCGGACAGATGGGGCAGCAGATCCGAGACCATCAGCACCGGGTCGCTGTCGTCCTCGCCGATGGTGACGGTGACCTTGGCGCCGTCCTTCCGGCAGACCAGGCCGTGGAGGGCCAGGGGGATGGTGGGCCACTGGTACTTCTTGATGCCGCCGTAGTAATGGGTTTTCAGGTAGGCAATCTCCGCGTCCTCGTACAGAGGATTGGGCTTGATGTCCAGGCGGGGAGAGTCTACATGGGCGGCGCAGATGTTGGCGCCCTGGCTCAGGGGCAGCTTGCCGATCACCGCCAGGGCAATGGCCTTGTCCCGGTTGTTGTAGTAGAACTTATCCCCGGGGTTTACAGCCATGCCGGGGGTGAAGGGCTTGTAGCCCAGGCTTTCCGCCTTTTCTACGGCCCAGGCAGTGGCCTCCCGCTCGGTTTTGCAAGCGTCCATGAAGGCCATATAGCGGCGGCTGTAATCTTCCATTTCCTTCCGCTTGGTCTCGTCCAGACGGGTATAGCCGTTTTTGGGCGCCATCAGCAGAGACTGGCGGAGTTCTTCAGTAGTCATTGGTAATTCCTCCCATTCAGGTGACGCGGGTACTTCCCGCGAAAAACCATTTTTGTAGGGCAATAAAGCTCACGGTTCTATTATACCGAGCCCCTGCAAAAAAGCAATACATTTCTTCCGAAAGTCCTCCCGGGTGCCGCTGTTTTCAAGGACGTGGTCGCACCGCTCCTGAAACCAGCGCTGGTCATGCTGGGCCAGGGTCCGGCTGCGGGCGTATTCCTCGGAGATCCCGTCCCGGATCATCAGCCGCCGGATCCGGCTTTCCATGGGGGCGGTGACCGCAACGGTCACATGGCAAAGCTGGGCCAGGCCCCCTTCGAACAGGGCAATGGCGTCAATGGCGGCAAGAGCGGGCTTTTCCTCCAGCCGCCGCAGCACCTCCGTCTTGACCGCCTTATGGGTGACGGCGTTAAGATCCAGCAGGGCCTGCTTGTCGGAAAAGACCATGGCCCCCAGCTTCTTCCGGTTCAGGCTGCCCCCCTCCACCGTGCCGGGGAAGCGCGCCTCAATGGCGGAGAGCAGAGAGGGATCGGTAAGCAGCAGCTGGTGATAAATTTCATCGCAGTCCAGCACCAGGCCGCCCCGCTCCCGGATCAGGCCCAGCAGGGTGGTTTTTCCGCAGCCGCTTCCCCCGGTGATGCCGATGATCATACTTCCTCCTCCGCGTTGACGATGTGGAAGGCGGCGGCTTTTTTCAGCCGGTTCTGGACCGCGTAGGCAACGCCCCCGCCCTCGGGGCACCGGGCGTAGACCTGGTGAACGGCCGGGTCGTCCAGCTCCCGCAGGGCGGCAAACAGACCGGCGGACAGGGTGTTCACATCCGCCTCCCGGCCGTAGGACAAGGGAGCGCAGCCTTCATACAGGGGAAGCTCCTCTTCAAAGCACAGCACCCGGTCCCCCGGCTCAAAGTGGCGGCGGATATAGGCGGCGGCCTTTTCCCGGCTGCCGGAGACGATGACCACCGGCTCCGTGGGCGCGTAGTGGCGGTATTTCATGCCCGGGGCCTTCACCACCGCGTCGGCGTCAATCTGGGCGGTGACCGCCTTGTCGATGACCAGATCCCCCAGAACCGTCAAAAGGGCCTCGGGGCCGATGCCGCCGGGGCGCAGAAGCCGGGGGCGCTGCTCGGTCAGGTCTACAATGGTGGATTCCACGCCCACCCGGCAGGGACCGCCGTCCACAATGGCGGCGATTTTTCCGTCGTGATCGTGTAGAACGTGCTGGGCGGTGGTGGTGGAGGGCTTGCCGGAAAGGTTGGCGGAAGGGGCGGCAATGGGCACTCCGGCCAGACGGATGACTTCCCGGGTCACATCATTGTCCGGACAGCGAATCGCCACGGTATTTAAGCCCCCGGTGGTTCGCTTCGGCACAATGTCCCGGGCGGGAAGCACCATGGTCAAAGGCCCGGGCCAAAAGGCCTCCGCTAACTGATAGGCCGCCGGGGGAACCTGGGCGCAAAAGTTCCCGATCTGTTCCGGGCCGCAGATGTGAAGGATCAAGGGGTTGTCCTGGGGACGGCCCTTGGCTTCAAAGATCTTCGCCACCGCCCCTTCGTCCAGGCCGTTGGCCCCCAGGCCGTAGACCGTTTCCGTGGGGATGGCCACCAGCTGCCCCTCCCGGATCAGCTTCGCGGCGATGGCCGCCGTGTCCGGGGCATCGGCGGAAAGCATCAGGGTTTTCATAAGCATTTACCTCCAAAACATGGCCATAGTAAAAAAAGCAGCCGCCCCAAGGGCAGCTGCTCTGAAGGTTGGATCTTACACAGTGGGCTGATTGGCTGCCTCGATGATCTTGACGAACTTTTCAGGCACCAGGGAAGCGCCGCCGATCAGGCCGCCGTCGATGTCGGGCTGGGCCAGCAGCTCATAGGCGTTCTTCTCGTTCATGGAGCCGCCGTAAAGGATGGAGATGGCCCGGGCATTCTTGGAGGAGTACAGCTTGCGCACCACGGTGCGGATGTGCTCGCAGACCTCTTCCGCCTGCTCAGGGGTGGCGGTCAGGCCGGTGCCGATGGCCCAGATGGGCTCGTAGGCGATGATAACCTTGCGGATCTTTTCCTCAGGCACACCGGCCAGGGCCAGCTTGATTTGCATGGTGATCCACTCGGTGGTGACGCCGGACTGACGCTGCTCCAGGCTCTCGCCGCAGCAGATAATGGGGATCAGACCGGCTTCCAGAGCGGCCAAAACCTTGGCGTTTACGTCCGCGTCGGTCTCGCCCATGGCCCGGCGCTCGGAGTGGCCGATGATTACGTACTTGCAGCCCGCGTCGGTGAGCATGTTGGTAGCGATCTCGCCGGTGTAGGCGCCGGAGGGGTTGGCGTTGCAGTTCTCAGCGCCGATGCCCACACGGGTTTCCCGCATGGCCCGGACAGCGGCGGGGATGCATACGGCGGGGACGCACAGAGCCACGTCACACCAACGGCCCTTGGGCATAATGGACTTCAGCTGGGTCATAAACTCCTTGGTTTCGGAGGGGGTTTTGTTCATCTTCCAGTTGCCGGCGATGACGGTCTTGCGGTATTTTCTGTTCATATTCCTTATTTCTCCTTTTATGAATACATCGGCGCAGGAGCGGATCGATGTGAATTTACAAATTCATATGCCTTGGGTTTCCGGAGAGGACTGTCCGGGAAGGTATGAATAATCGCTTTGTTTTGGTGTTGGCGGGATGGGGCGGGAAGGATTCCCGCCCCGGAATCACGGTTTCAGAAAGCTTAGGGAAGCTCTGATCAAGCCGGCAAGAGCGGATGCCGAGAGATTTTGCCTCAGACGAAAGTTTGAAAAGGGGAGAAATACTGTATGTATTTCCCCCTTTTCAAACTGCACGGATGGGGGAAAAGATCCGGTATTCCGCCAAAGACGATTTGTTCAGAGGTTCCTTATCATTACTTGTCCTGCAGGCAGGCAATACCGGGCAGCTCCAGGCCTTCCAGGAACTCCAGGGAAGCGCCGCCGCCGGTGGAGATGTGGGTGATCTTGTCGGCGAAGCCCAGCTGCTCGCAGGCTGCCGCGGAGTCGCCGCCGCCTACGATGGTGGTGGCGTCGGAGTCGGCCAGGGCCTGGGCCATAGCGATGGTGCCCTTGGCCAGGGTGGGGTTCTCAAACACGCCCATGGGGCCGTTCCAGACCACGGTCTTGGCGTTCTTCACAGCCTCGGCGAAGATGGCCTGAGTCTTTTCGCCGATGTCCAGACCTTCCATGTCGTCGGGGATTTCCGTGACGGGCACGGTCTTGACCTCAATGGGGCCGTCGATGGGGTTGGGGAAGTCGCTGGCGACAACGCAGTCCACAGGCAGCAGCAGCTTGACGCCCTTGGCCTCCGCCTTGGCCATCATTTCCTTGCAGTAGTCGATCTTGCTCTCGTCCAGCAGGGACTTGCCCACGGAAGAGCCCTTGGCAGCTTGGAAGGTGTAGGCCATGCCGCCGCCGATGATCAGGGTGTCCACCTTCTCCAGCAGATTGTTGATTACGTTCAGCTTGTCGGAGACCTTGGCGCCGCCCAGGATGGCCACGAAGGGACGCTCGGGATCCGCCAGGGCCTTGCCCATGATGGAAACTTCCTTCTGCACCAGGTAGCCGGAAACGGCGGGCAGATAGTCAGCCACACCGGCGGTGGAGGAGTGGGCCCGGTGGGCGGTGCCGAAGGCGTCGTTTACGAAAATGTCAGCCATGGAGGCCAGCTCCTTGCTCAGCTCGGGGTCGTTCTTGGTCTCGCCCTTCATGTAGCGGGTGTTCTCCAGCAGCATGACCTGGCCCTCTTTCAGAGCGGCGGCCTTGGCCTTGGCGTCCTCACCGGCCACGTCGGCAGCCATGATGACCTCCTGGCCCAAAAGCTCACTGAGGCGGTCGGCAACCACCTTCAGGCTCAGCTCCGGCTTCCACTCGCCCTTGGGCTTGCCCATGTGGGAGCACAGGATGACCTTGGCCTTGTGCTCCACCAGATACTGAATGGTAGGCAGAGCGGCCACGATCCGCTTGTCGGAAGTGATCACGCCGTTCTTGGTGGGAACGTTGAAGTCGCAGCGGCACAGTACCCGCTTGCCGGCTACCTCGATGTCCTCAATAGACTTCTTGTTGTAGTTCATGGTAATACCTCCATAACATCATCGGGAGGGTCACTCCCGCATTTTACCGTAATCCTGCAGATGGGGAAAGGAGAGCTGCCGAAGGGCTTCAAAAACCGTAACAGCCACCGCGTTGCTCAGGTTCAGGCTTCGGGCTTCCCTTCGCATGGGAATGCGCAGGCACTGATCGTAGTGCTCCCGGAGAAAATCCTCTGGCAGGCCCTTGGTCTCCCGGCCGAAGAAGAGATAGTCTCCGTCCCGAAAGGCCGCTTCACAGTAGCTTCGGGGGGCTTTGGTGGACAGGCACCACATTTGGCCTACCTCATTTTTGGCGAAGAAATCCTCCAGATTTTCATAGTCCAGAACCTCCACCATGTGCCAGTAATCCAGGCCCGCCCGGCGCACCGCCTTTTCGGAGATGTCAAAGCCCAGGGGGCGGATCAGATGGAGCCGGCAGCCGGTGGCGGCGCAGGTGCGGGCGATGTTGCCGCAGTTCTGGGGAATCTCAGGCTCCACCAGTACGATATTCAGCAAAATCCATCACCTCATCCAAGCCGCGGCTGAATCCCTTGCCCGGAATCCGCTCGTAATCTATTGTATGCCAAAAGCACCGTAAAATCAATGTTGAAAATTATTAAAAAGGAACTTTTTTATAGTATTCACATAAAAAAATAAAGGAGAAGCAGAAATTTGTTGAAATTGTAAAAGTTGACATAATTCCGGCGATTTCTCGAAAAAATGTCCGAACCGGTCAGGTTCGGACATTGGAAAGAATCGGAAAAGGGGGGCGTTTTTAACCTACGGCGGACAATAGCTGACCGTCCATATACCACCAGGCGGCGCCGGAAGCGGAGAGAGACTGACCGTTGGAAAGGGTTACCTCCAGCCGCAGGCTCACCTGCTGGTCATCCTCCATCTGGGGAAGCTCCAGCGTCACATCCGCCAGGGAAGCGGTAAAGGCGCCGCTCTCTTCTCCCGGGGTCAGAGTCAGCGTGGTACGGCTCACTTCCTCGTCGTTGAAGATCAGCACCAGAGCCGCTTCAGAGCAGGAGATGGCCTCGTCGTTGTTGGTGATTCTGGGAGCCTGCACCAAAGCGGAGCCCTGGGTTAGGGTCAATTTGCTTCCGTCCTGGGTAAAGGACTCCACCGTCAGGGAGCAGTAGGACTCCAGGGAAGAGGCCAGGTTGATCAGCGCCTCGTCGGTGGGGCTGGTGGGGGTGTTCACTTCCACTTCTGTTTGGGTGCCGTCGGTGGAGGTAAGGACTACATAGTAGCAGTAGCCGTCGGCAGCGTTCAACTCCGCGGAAGCGGTGTACACGCCGCCGGTCCAGTCACAGGGGACATTCTCCACCTCTTCCCCTTCCAGGCGAACCACAAAGGCGGCGCTTTGGCCTTCGGCATAGCCGTTGGGGGTGGCGGTGAGATGGATGGTGGCCCCGTTGGGGCTGCTCCAGGTGGAGGCGGAGAGGCGGAAGTTTTCCAGTTCCAGGGTTTCTCCCGCGGTCAATGTGGGAACGGTTGGGGTCGTTTCCTCGGCATCCTTGCCGCAGGCTGCCAGACTCAGCATCCATACCGCGGCAAGAATCAACGCGGCAATTCTTCTTCTCATAGGAATGTTCCTCCTTTTTTCATCAGCAATTCTCTTCCGCAAACGCGGCGGTAAAGGAAAGCGTCGGTGTTTGTCCTTTATTATACAGCAAAAGGTTACACTTTGCAACCATTTATCTAAAAAAAGAACAGGGGGCCGCGGTTGGATCCACCGCGGCCCCGGATTTTGGCGTATTGTCAGATCGATCAGTCGTCGTTCTTGGCGTCGGCGATAATCTTGGCCTGGTTGGCCTTGGGCACTTCCTCATAGCGCTCAAAGTTCAATGCGAAGCTGCCCCGGGCCTGGGTCATGGCCCGCAGGTCGATGGCATAGCTGCTCATTTCCGCCATGGGGACTTCCGCCTCAATGACGGTGTTGCCGTCATGATCGGGGGTCATGCCCATGGGACGGCCCCGGCGCTTGCTCAGATCGCCCATGACGTCGCCCACATAGCTGTCAGGTACGGTGACGGCCAGAGAACCGATGGGCTCCAGCAAGGTGGGATTGGCGTTGGGCATGGCTTCCTTAAAGGCCAGAATGGCGGCCAGCTTGAAGGCCATTTCATTGGAGTCCACGGGATGGTAGGAGCCGTCGTACAAGGTTGCCTTCAGACCAACCATGGGGTAGCCGGCCAGGGGGCCCTTCTGGATGGCTTCCTGAATGCCCTTTTCCACAGCGGGATAGAAGTTCTTGGGCACGGAGCCGCCGAACACCTCTTCGGCGAAGATCAGGCCGTCCTGCTCGTCCTGGGGCTCGAAGCGCACCCACACGTCGCCGAACTGGCCGCTGCCGCCGGTCTGCTTCTTGTGACGGCCGTGGGCCTCCACCTTCTTCTTGATCTTCTCCCGGTAGGCAACCTTGGCGGGCAGCAGCACCGCGTCCACGCCGAACCGGGACTTAAGCTTCGCCACCAGCACGTCCAGCTGCTGGTCGCCGGCGCCGGAGAGCACCAGCTGCTTGGTCTCCGCGTTGTTCACCAGGGTGAAGGAGGGATCTTCCTCGTTCAGCCGGTTCAATCCCGCGCCCACCTTGTCCTCCTGGCCCTTGGTCTTGGGGGCGATGGCCACGGAGTAGCAGGGAGCGGCGTAGGGGATCTGCTTCAGGGAGACCACCTTTCTGGGATCGCACAGGGTATCGCCGGTCTTTACCTTGTCCAGCTTGCCGATGGCGCCGATGTCGCCGCAGGAGAGAACCTTGACTTCGGAGGCCTTCTTGCCGCACATGGTGTACAGACGGCCCAGCTTCTCGGTCTCGCCGGTGCGGGCGTTGACCAGGGTGGTGTCGGAAGTGATCTCGCCGGAGAGAACCTTGATGTAGGAGTACTTGCCGTACTGGTCAGACACGGTTTTCCAGACGAAGGCGGAGGGAACGCCGCCGGGGGAGACCACGAATTCCTCCACCTTGCCGTCGGCGGAGGTGGCCTTGTGGTAGTTGCCCTGAACCGGGTTGGGCAGCAGCTCGATGATGTGATCCATGAGCATCAGAGAGCCCAGGCAGGTGACGCCGGAGCCGCAGAGCACCGGGTACAGGCTCAGCTCCTTCACGCCGGTGTGCAGGCCGTCCAGCATTTCCCGGTAAGTAAAGTCGTCGCCTTCAAAGAACCGATCCATCAGCTCCTCGTCGGTCTCGGCCACGGCCTCCTTCAGGGCGTCGTTGAATTCCTCAATGACGGAAATCTTGTCCTCGGGGACGTCGATCTCCACCCGCTTCAGGCTGCGCATTTCATAGGCCCGCTTGTTCAGCACGTCAATGATGCCGGTGACCTTCTTGCTGCCGTCCCAGATGGGAACCACGATGGGGGCGATCTTGTTGCCGTACTTGGCGCGCAGGGCCTCAAAGGTGGCGTTGTAGTCGGAGTTGTCCTCGTCCACCTTGGAGATGTAGACGAACCGGGGCATATTCCGCTCTTCGCAGTACTTCCAGGCCTTCTCAAAGCCCACGGTAATGCCGTCCTTGGCGGAGCACACCAAAATGGCGGCGTCGGAGGCCCGGAGGGCTTCCATCACAGCCCCGGAGAAGTCAAAGGCGCCGGGGGTGTCCAGAATGTTGATCTTGATGTTCTTATATTCCACGGGGATTACCGAGGTGGAGATGGAAATGTGACGCTTGATCTCTTCCGGATCATAATCACCCACGGTATTTCCGTCGGCGTTTTTGCCCATGCGGTCAATGACGCCGGTCATGTAAAGCAAACTCTCAGCCAGGGCGGTCTTTCCGCTGCCGCTGTGTCCGAGCAGACAGATGTTGCGGATGGAATTGACGGTATACATAGTTGTTCTTACTCCTTTCGGGAAGGCTCCCCTTCCAATTGGGCGCGGACGCCCGAATAGTGACATTATACACGAAAGGGGGCTTAATTGCAATGGTTAATTTCGTCGCAATGCAAAAAAGTGTAAATTGAATGACGGACAGATGTTCTCCTGTGCAAAACGCTCAAAATTCGGAAGGAAAATACAGCATAGTGTACAAGGGAGGCATAGTGAAGAAGTGAGGTATTTCCTCCGGAAATGAATGCAACATCCATTTTTCGGAGAAAAATACCTCACCGATTCCCTATTCACGATTGCTTATTACTTCTTCTTATGCTGATTCTCTTTTAAAATCAGAGTGTCGAAAAAGCTTCGCAGAATTTGCCGCCGCAGCGGCAAAAAAGATTCAATCATTTTCTGCCGGGGCGTGTACCTGGCAGAAAATACATCTTTGGCGGCGCTGTACGCGGCATGGGGATTTAATCAAAAAACAGTATTAAACCGCCCGGGTCCACTCTGTCACCAGTACGCCGGGGATCATCCAGATCAGCTGATACAGCAGCACGTTGATGGGGGCCAGCAGTTCCGTAGAGCCCAGATATGCCAGAGCCAGCATGATCAGTATGCCCACTATGCCCGCAAGCAGATGGATGGCCACAGCCAGACGGGTGGCGATGCCCAATGCCCGGGCGCCGGTGACGGCGTAGGCGGCGGATACCAGATCCGGCCGGGTGGCGATGGCCAGCACCGGCGCGTCCTCGTCCGGCTGACGGCGCAGCAGTTCCGCCCGAACCTCCCGGGAGGGGAAGGCCATGCGGTTGGTTTTGACCCCGAACTTGCTTTGCAGGAAGCTTTCGGTGAGCATGAAGTCGCCGCCGAGGATCACCGTGATCAGCTTGCGGTAGCCGGTGAGGGTCACAAGCCCGGCGG
This sequence comes from uncultured Oscillospiraceae bacterium, assembly GCA_944385535.1. Lineage (GTDB taxonomy): Bacteria > Bacillota > Clostridia > Oscillospirales > Oscillospiraceae > Faecousia. Next base: position 45,316 of record CALWXR010000010.1, on the reverse strand, counting down.
AGGCGGAGCGCATCTTGGCATAGGAAATGGCGTAGACGGCGGACAGCTGGCCGTCAATGGCGGCGTAGACCGCCTGATTGACCATGGTTCCTTCGGGAATGTGTACGCCCATATCCTGGAGGAAGTTCAGACTGCCCATAAGCACCGGCTCGCCCTGGACCTCGCCGCCGATGCCGCCGGTTCCGTAGTTCTGGAAATTCTGCACAGGGTATTCGGAGCAGCCTTTGTTTTTCAGCAGCTGCCGGAAAACGGGAACCAGGCCGCCGCCGGCGGCAATGATCAGGGAGGCGGTATAGCTGACCACCTCTTCCGAATCCCGCTTGCCGTAGAATTTTACGCCGTTGAGCTTGGTGCTGCCCTGGGGGAACAGATCCTCATCCTTCAAGGGGAAAACGGCCTTTCCTGCCAGACCCTTGACACCCCGCCAGCCGCACAGCACGGTGCCCACCATGTGCAGCCGCTTTTCCAGCACCGCCATGGGGCGGGTGGTGGCGATGAAGAAGCTGGCGGGAACCGCCACCAGCAGGCTGGTGGAGAGGATCTGTACCGCCATGGAAAATCCGTGGAGCGTGCCTGCGAACACCGCGATGCCAATGCAGATCAGCAGGGAAAGGAGGGCGTAGACGCTCTGAACCTTTTCCGGGGCGGAGGGCAGACTGTAGGTGTCCATAAAGTCCTCCACCTGACCTTCGGTGCGCAGCAGGCCGGGACGGCCTTCATAATAATCGGAAGCTTTGGCAATGCCGTAGAGCCGGACGGCTTTGCGCATGGTATCCATCTGGGCCATTTCCGTGGAACGCCGGTGATACCGGGCAAACAGCGCCATGGTCATTTCCAGGCAGAAGGCGGCGCAGCAGGGAACCCGAAGCTCCGACAGGCAAAGCACCGCGTCCACACAGCAGGCCGCAAAGGTGAAAACCAGCAGGGTATTGATGGTGAAGCGGCCTTTGAACAGTTCCCCCAGGCCGTCCAGAAGCTGGTGGCAGCCCAGCAGGGTGGATAAGAGCATAGCCAGCACCTGGCTGAAGATCACCAGCCGCAGCCGGCTTTCCGGAACCATGTCCAAAGCGAACATGGCGGTAACGCCGGCGCACAGCGCAACAATGAGCACGTTGACCAAAATAGCCACTTGCAGCTTGCCCACGCCCAGCTCTGACAACTCGTAGTACCGCTTCTCCGGGCCGGCCACCAGCTTTTTCTTCAATTCCCGCAGCTTGGCCCGGGGATTGAAGTCGATGGGCTGGGGCGGTGTAAAGTCCTCTTCCTTAAATTCCGGGGCGGCGGACGCTTCGTCCTCATCGGCGGCCAGAGCCTCGGCGATCAGCTGGTCAATGTCCTTGGTGTCCTCTTCGGCGATGTCGTCGGACGTGTGAGAAGAAAGCGCCTCTTCGGGGGCAGGCTCGCCGCCGTTGGGGGCTTCCTCTTCCGGGTCGAAGCGAAGGGTGACGTCCTCGGTCAGATCCGGTTCTTCCGGCTGATCGGAAGGGGCTTCCGGCGTCTCTGCTTGCTCCGGATCCTCCGTCAGATCCAGAAGGCCCTCCAGCGGATCCTCGGACGGATCTTCCGGCAGATCCAGCAGACCCTCCAGCGGATCCTCAGACGGATCCTCCGGCAGATCCAGCAGGCCGTCCAGCAGATCCTCCGGAAGCTCCCGCGGGTCTTTCTGCGATTCTTCCTCCGCTTCCTCCTGGGGAAGGTCGTGAAATTCGTTCAAAATATCGTCCAGGTCAAATTCCTGGAGTTCGGTGTCTTTGTCCATAATGGATTCCTCCTGGTATAGATCAGCCTAAGCGCTGGCGAACCGCCTCGTAAAGCAAAATGGAGGCGGCGGCGGAAGCGTTCAGGGAACTGATGCGGCCTTTCATAGGGATGTGGACGCACACATCACAGTTCTTGCGAACCAGCTGACTCATGCCGTCCCCTTCACTGCCGATGACAATGGCGGCGGGGCCGGTGAGGTCGGCTTTGTACATGGGGACGGAGCCTTCCGCGGCGGTGCCGAAGATCCATACGCCCTTGTCCTTCAGCTCCGCTATGGCGGCGTTGATGTTGGTGACCCGGGCAACCTTCATGTACTCCATCGCTCCGGCGGAGGCTTTTGCCACGGTGGCGGTGAGCCCCACGCTCCTGCGCTTGGGAATGATGACGCCGTGGGCCCCGGCGCACTCGGCGCTTCTTAAAATCGCGCCCAAATTGTGGGGGTCGGACAGCTCGTCGCAAATGACCACCAGAGGCGGCTCCCCCCGGCCGGCGGCTTCCTCCAGGATATCGTCAATGGTGCAGTATTCGTGGGCGGCGGCCAGAGCGATAACCCCCTGATGGGCCCGAGTGAAGCTCATGGCGTCCAATTTCCGGCGATCCACCGGAACCACCACCGCGCCTGCCTCCTTGGCCTGGGCGGCCAGGCGCTGCAGGCCCCGGTCGGTGTCGCCCGCGGCGATAAAGACCTTGTCGATGGTACGGCCGCTTTTCAGGGCTTCCTGCAGAGCGTTGCGGCCCTCCAGCTGACCTTCTGTTTCCTCCCGGACAGGCGTCCGATCCCCGAGCCGGTCAGCCCGGCGGGGCGGGACGCCGCGCCCCTGGGGACGGCGTTTTTCGTTCATAAACGTTCTCTCCAAAACATGAAATTCCGGTTTGCCCGGGAAAATTCCCGGGCAGCTTATACTTACATACCGTAGCATTATATCAGATTTTTCCCTGTTTCACAACTCTTATTTTTTGTAAGGAGGGAAGAAAGGGCCTGGATTTCCTGAAATTCACAGAAAATTTACCGCAAAGGCAGGAATCGTTCGTTGCCACCAGTGGGAAAATGTGATATGATGTGCGAAGAATCCTCTGAATCAATCGTCTGCGGCTTAAGCCCGAATCCTTTGTCCCGTCCGTGGGGGTCAAAACGCGGGAAATACATAGGCGGTATTCCTCTGCTTTTTGAAGCGACGGCTGAGCCAAACGCACAGGGCATCCCCGCTTGCCGGTTTCATCAGAGGTTCCTTGTAAGCGAATCAGGAGGGGGAAGGAAACGTGGAACCCAATCGCAATGATAACAATAATAAAAAGCCCGAGGGCGGCGACCAGCCCAAGGGCCGCATGGCGACAGCCCTGATCATTACGCTGGTGATCGTGCTGCTGTTTAGCTGGATCTTCAACAGCATTTCCCAAAGCCAGTACACCCAGACCACCTACACCGAGTTCCGGGAGGCCATGGAGGCCGGACAGCTGGCAGAGGTGGAGCTGAAATATGACCGGATCCTTTACATGACCAAGGAAGAGGCCGCCAAGCCCGCATCCATGCAGAAGGCCTGCTACACCGGCATGCCCAGCGGCGGCGATATTCTGGCCCTGGCCAATGAGCTGGTGGACATGGGGGTGGAAAAGGTTAACTACGAGATCGTGGAGGACAACTCCATGATTATGATGATCCTGAGCTACGCGGTGATGATCGGCGGACTGTTTTTGGTGATGAACATGATTACCAAGCGCATGGGCAGCGCCGACGGCATGATGGGCGGCTTCGGCAAGTCCAAGGCCAAGGTGTATATGGAGAAGTCCACCGGCGTCACCTTCAAGGATGTGGCGGGCCAGGACGAGGCCAAGGAATCCTTGCAGGAGATCATTGACTTCCTGCACAATCCTCAGAAGTATACCGCCATCGGCGCCAAGCTCCCCAAGGGCGCCCTGCTGGTAGGCTCTCCCGGCACCGGCAAGACCCTGCTTGCCAAGGCGGTGGCCGGAGAGGCGAACGTGCCCTTTTTCTCCATTTCCGGCTCGGATTTCGTGGAGATGTTCGTGGGCATGGGCGCCAGCCGGGTGCGGGATCTGTTCCAGCAGGCGGCCAAGGTGGCTCCCTGCATCATTTTCATCGACGAGATCGACGCGGTAGGCCGCTCCCGGGATACCCGGTACGGCAACAACTCCGAGCAGGAGCAGACGTTGAATCAGCTGCTGAACGAAATCGACGGCTTCGAGCCCTCCAAGGGCATTGTGTGCCTGGCGGCCACCAACCGGCCGGAGATCCTGGACAAGGCCCTGCTGCGGCCCGGCCGTTTTGACCGGCGGATCATCGTGGACCGGCCCAATCTCCAGGGGCGGCTGGACACCCTGAAGGTGCACACCCGGAAGATCAAGCTTTCCGAGGACGTGGATCTGCGGAAAATCGCCCAGGCCACCGCCGGGGCGGTGGGCGCGGATCTGGCCAACCTGGTAAACGAAGCGGCCCTGCGGGCGGTTCGGCAAGGCCGCAAGGCGGTGAACCAGGAGGATCTGCTGGTGTCCTTCGAGACGGTGATTGCCGGTACGGAGAAGAAAAACACCGTGCTCACCGACATGGAAAAGCGACTGGTTGCCTACCACGAGGTGGGCCACGCCCTGGTGGCGGCTTTGGAGAAGCACTCCCAGCCGGTGTCCAAGATCACCATCGTGCCCCACACCTCCGGGGCCCTGGGCTACACCATGCAGATGCCCGAGGAGGAGAAGTTCCTGTCCACCGCCGACGAGCTGCGCACCGAGCTGCGCACCCTGGTGGGCGGCCGGGCGGCGGAGCAGGTGGTGTTCGGCATTCAGACCACCGGCGCGGCCAACGACATTCAGCGGGCCACCTCTCTGGCCCGGAACATGGTCACCCAGTACGGCATGAGCGACAAGTTCGGCCTCATGTCCACCGCCACGGTGGAGCACCAGTATCTGGAGGGCCAGGCTTATATGGACTGCTCCCAGGAGACCGCCGCCGAGGTGGATCGGGAGGTTATGATTATTCTGGACGCCGCCTATGCCCAGGCCAAGCAGCTGCTCACCGAAAACCGGGCGCTGCTGGACGAGATCTCCGAGTATCTGCTGGTGAAGGAGACCATCACCGGCGACGAGCTGATGGCCTACGTGAACGCGGCCAGGAAGCCCGAATTGGAAGCGCCTGCTGAGGAAACGGAATAAAACACAAGCCCCTGCCGGATAAAAAGGGCAGGGGTTTTCTATGCCCTCCTTCGCTGCTCACCCTGCCCCAGGGGGGAGCAAGGGGAAGTAATAGGTAAAAGCGAATAGTGAATAGGTGTGGTATTCCCTTCGGGAATGATTATAAATAGCTGATTTCCTTTTTGAATCCATTTTCCGAAGGAAAATACCTCACTTCTTCACTCTTCACTATTCACTCTTCACTTTGTCCGCAGCAAAGGGCTGTAGGCGGCTAAAGGGATACCGGGCAGAAAAAATTATGTCATCTCGAGCGAAGTCGAGAGATCCACGCACCCACGAACGGAATGCACGCCGGTGAATGGTAAGCGCTTCCCCACGGCTCCTTCCTTACTCTTTCCACCCCAGCAGCCAAGCGCATGCCTACAGGTGGTAAATGCGTGGATCTCTCGACTTCGCTCGAGATGACATGTTTTTTCTGCGTGCCATTCAGCGGGCGCGTCTGCTCGCGTGGGCGCGGTATAGTGAAGAAGCAAACCAGCCCGCGCCAAACGGCGTGGGCTGGTTTTATAGGAGAGAAGATTATTGTCCGATGCTTAAGAATTCCGCCGGGTCCATGGGCTTGTCCTGGCAGGTGACGCTGAAATGAACATGGCTGCCCAGGGTGGTTTCCAGCAGGGCGCTGTCGCTGGCGTAGCCAATGACCTGACCCGCGGTGACGGTGTCGCCGGGCTGTACGACCACATCCTGACTCAGGCTGGAATACTTGGTGATATAGCCGTCCTGGTGACGGATCACCACCGTATGGCCCATGGCGTCATCCTCGTAGACGGTGTACACCTCCCCGTCGGCGGCGGCTACCACCTCCGTTCCGGCTTCAGCCGCAATGTCCACACCGTTGTGAACCCGCCAATCCCGGGTGGTCTGATTATAGCTCAGGGCCTCCATGGAGTATCCGGAGATCTCCTCGCCGGATACGGGAGAAACGGTTTTCATCGCCTTTTTTACCGTAGGCGTGGTGGCGGCGGTGGAAGGCGGGGTTGTGGCGGCAGGCTGGGTGGCCTGAGGCTGGGTGGCCAGCGCGGGCACGTCCTCTGTGGCCACCACGTCAACCAGCACATCCTCTCCGTAACTTTCCTGAACGGAGACCTCCTCCACGTTTTCTGTGTTTCGATAGTATACATAGCTTGTGATCCCGATGGCGGCGGCGCACAGGATCAGGGCTATGTAATAGCCCTTACCGCCGAAGCCGCGGCCAAAATGTTTGTTGTCGCTCATGTGATTTAAGCACCTCCGAAGCTGAGTATAGCCCCTTTTTCCGGAGGTTAAACAGGATCGGAAAAAATGTTTTTACAGTTTCAGCGCCGGGGAAAGGGCCAGCACCAGGGACAGTACCAGAATCCACAGCAAAACGGTGACCAGCAAAATATGACGATGGCACATAAGAAAACCTCCTATTCCTTGGAGATGACGGTGACGGCCTCATGAGGGCCGATCAGGTTTTTGGCGGTGGGGATCAGCAGGAAGCACCGGCCTTCTCCGGAAGCGGGAAGGCTGCTTAAGACCACCTCCCACCCGTCCTGGGTGCGGTTTACAGATTCGACCTGGGGAAGGGACCCTTCACTGACTTGGGAAAGGACCACCAGAATCAGATCCTGGGTCTCAAACCAGACGCCGTCATAGTCCCGGCAATCGTTCAGCAGTTCCGGGGGGAGGGCGCTTTCCAGCTCTTTGGAAGAGCGGATCACCGCGGCGGTGGACAGGCTGCTTACTTTGGTGTCCGGGGCGGGAACGGAGCCGCTGGCGGCGGAGGGCAGATACAGGCATTGGATCTGGCTCAGGTCGATGGTGCCGGTTCCGGCGTCGGATTCTTCCGAGGCGGATTCCGCCAAGTCCATTTCCAGCATGGCATTGGGGGCCTGGGCGCTGGCCGCGTCCTGGGAAGCGCCGCCTTTCGGCCGGAGCAGAGGCCAGCCCAGGGTCAGCAGGAGGGCCAGACAGGCGGCAGCGGCGGCGATGGGACGCCAGGAAATAGTTCTTTTCCGGGGGCGGCGGCGCAGCTCGTCGGTAGGGGCGATCAAATCGGCGGGAAGCAGAGTCAGGGCGTCATGAATCTGTTCGGCAGTCATAATGAAAATCCCTCCTGCTGTAAGTATTGTTTCAGTCCCGCCCGGGTGCGAAAGAGCAGGGATTTGACCTTGCTTTCGCTCATGGAGCAGTAGGCGGCGATTTCCTTCACCGAGTCCAGATAGTAATATCTTCCGATGAATACGTTCCGGGCCTCCTCCGATTGCAGGCGCAGAAACACACCGATGGTGTCCGCCAGCAGTTTTACATTCACCAGATCCTCCGTGGTGTTGCCCCCGGAGACGCACTGCTCCAGCTCATTTAAGGACAGGGCGTACTGGGAGTCTCTCCGCTTATTTCGGGTGTGGTAGCGGAACAGGGTGATGGAGCCCCGGCGGGTGATCTTGGCAAGATAAGTAGATAAAATGCTGGGCCGGTGGGGCGGCATGGAGTTCCAGGCGGCAAGGTAGGTATCGTTGACCACCTCCCGGCTGTCCTCCTGGTTGGCAAGGATATTGTAAGCGATTTTGGTCAGGTAACGGTCGTATTTGATTTCCGTCTCCCGGATGGCGGATTCATCCCGGTTCCAGTATAGGCTTACGATCTGTTCATCTTCCATGGCGGCACTTCCTTTCACTTATTATCTCGACAAAAAAGGAGATTCGTTGCGGATCCGAAAAAAATTTATAGGAATAATAAAGGATGGCGTCCCACCTTGGATGTGGGACGCCGTGATATTATTCTTCTTCCAGCAGGGCGATGTGAACGGTGTCCAGCTGGCTCTTGTCCACGGTGGTGGGCGCGCCCATCATCAGATCCTGGGCGTTTTTGTTCATGGGGAAGGTGATGACCTCCCGGATGGACTCTTCACCGGTGAGCAGCATAATCAGACGGTCCACACCGGGGGCGGCGCCGGCGTGGGGGGGCGCGCCGTAGGTGAAGGCGTTGTACATGGCGGGGAACTTGGCCTTTACGTCCTCTTCTCCCAGGCCCACCATCTGGAAGGCCTTGACCATGATCTCCGGGTCGTGATTCCGAACCGCGCCGGAGGCGGACTCGTAGCCGTTGCACACCAGGTCGTACTGGTTGGCGTTGATGGCCAGCAGCTTCTCGGTGTTGCCCTCCGCCGCTTCCAGGGCCTTCAGACCGCCCTGGGGCATGGAGAAGGGATTGTGGCAGAATTCCAGCTGGCCGGATTCCTCGCCGATTTCGTACATGGGGAAGTCCACGATCCAGCACAGGGCGTACTGCTCTTCATCAAAGTGGCCGGGGACCCGCTTGCCAAGCAATGTGCGGATGACGCCGGCGGTCTTTTGGGCGGCGGCCTTTTTGCCCGCGGCCATGCACACGAAGCTGCCGGGCTTCAGATCCAGCCGCCGGGTCAGGGCCTCCTGGCAGCCGGTGAGGAACTTGGAAACGCCGCCGGTGAGATTGCCGTTTTCGTCCACTTTGACCCAGCAGGCCTTATTGCCGGTCTGCACCTCCACATCGGCCAGGAGCTTGTCGATCCACTTCCGGGCCTGGGTGAAGTCGTGAACCACCACCGCCTTGACGGTGGCGCCGGTGAAGGGGCCGAAGCCGCTTTCCTGAACCAGATCGGTGATGTCCTGGATCTCCAGGTCGATCCGCAGGTCCGGCTTGTCGGAGCCGTAGCGCTCCATGGCCTCGTTGAAGGGGATGTGGCGGAAGGGGGCCTGGGAGACCCGGCTGTACTTGCCGAATTTCTCAAACACCGGCACCAGCACATCCTCCAGGGTGGACAGCACATCCTCCTGGGTGGCGAAGGCCATTTCCATATCCAGCTGGTAGAACTCGCCGGGGGTCCGGTCCGCCCGGGCGTCCTCGTCCCGGAAGCAGGGGGCGATCTGGAAATACTTGTCAAAGCCCGCGGTCATCAGCAGCTGCTTGAACTGCTGGGGAGCCTGGGGCAGGGCGTAAAATTTGCCGGGGTGGTTCCGGGCGGGCACCAGATAGTCCCGGGCGCCTTCCGGAGAGGAGGCGGTGAGGATGGGGGTGGTGATCTCCAAAAAGCCCTTTTCCGTCATCAGCCGGCGCAGCTCCGCCACCACCTGGCAGCGCAGCACGATGTTGGACTTGACGGCGGGATTCCGCAGATCCAGGAACCGGTACTTCAGGCGGGTGTTCTCGTCCGCCTCCCGGCTCTTGTTGATCTCAAAGGGCAGCTGATTGTGGATGCACTTGCCCAGCACCTGAATCGTTTCCGGCACCACTTCAATGTCGCCGGTGGGGAGCTTGGGGTTCTTGCTCTCCCGCTCCCGGACGATGCCGGTGACGGACAGGGTGGATTCTTTGTTGATGGGCTTGATGATGTTCATCATTTCCTGGTTCTCAATGACCACCTGGGTAGTGCCGTAGTAGTCCCGCAGAACGCAGAAAGCGAAGTTGGAGCCGACCTCCCGGACGTTCTCCAGCCAGCCGACGATGGTAACGGACTTTCCCGCGTCGGAAAGCCGCAGTTCGCCGCAGTTATGGGTTCTGGATTGCAGCATAAAAAACAAACCTCTCTTATTTCTGGTGGTTTTCTAATCTTAACCCACATATTATTTCACAAACAGGGGAAAAAGTCAATCGTGAGTCAGGCTTCCCCCATACAAAAAACCGAAGAGGGAACCCTCTTCGGCTTGTGCTATTCGTCCTCCCATTCCCGGACAATGGCTTGCAGACACTTTTCCAGGTAGATCTTCTGAACCACCGCGGCGATGCAGGTGTGAAGGAGCCTTTTTTCGTCGGAGTCGTCCCCGCTGAGGGTATCCACCGAATCCTTCATTTCAAAGCTGAATTGCAGCAGGCTTTCAAATTCATCGCAGAAATAGTTGTAGGCCTTTTCTACCGTGTAGGTTCGCTGCTGAAGCTGGAAAAAATCCGAAAGCGCATCCAGGGAAAGGACGTTTTTACCGATGGCAATGAAGAATAGATAGGCGATCTGATCCCGGCTGTACTGCTTTTTCACCGGATTGGATACCAGCCGCTTTTTTACATAGTTGCTGATCATGGAGTTGGTAATGGCGTTCTCCTGCAAGGGGGCCAGATACTCGCAGATGTATTTGGTTGTCTGCTCCAAATACAGCCCAACCGTGGGGATCTCCTGATACCGGGGCAGACGGAAGGTACGGATGCTGTCGGAAATACACTGTTTTGTTTCCTGTTTCATGAATATCACCGGATTCCATTATACTAAAAAAACCTGAAATGTCAATGTTGGAAAACTTATCTTAAGATTCTATTGACTTTGCGTAGGACAGCTGATACAATGTAATCGGTTATTAAAAACCCGATGAAAACGTACTGAAAAATGAGGGATCGTCATGAAATTTAAGATCGTAGCGGATTCGTCCTGTAATATGCTTACCTTTGAGGGGGTGGACTATGCCACCGTCCCGCTGAAGATTGTCACCGATGAGCGGGAATTTGTGGACGACGCCGATTTGGATACAGTGGAAATGATGGGGTTCATCGAAAGCTACAAGGGCCGCTCCACCACCTCCTGCCCCAACGTTGGGGAATGGCTGGAGGCCTTCGGCGATGCGGAGCGTGTATTCACCGTGGCCATCACCAGCAATCTGTCCGGCTGCCACAACGCCGCGCTCCAGGCAAAGCAGGTGTACGAGGAGCAGCATCCTGACCGGAAGGTGTGCTGCCTGGATACCCTGTCCGTAGGGCCGGAGATGGTGCTGATTATCGAAAAGCTGAGAGAGCTGATCCGTCAGGGGCTGGCTTTTGAAAAGATCCAGGAGCGGATCCATGGCTATATGCAAAAGACCCATCTGATGTTCACTTTGGAGAGCCTGAACAATATGGCGAAAAACGGCCGGGTGTCTCCCTTGATCGCCAAGGCGGTGGGCTTCCTGAACATCCGCATTGTGGGCAAGGCCAGCGACACGGGCACCTTGCAGCAGCTGCATAAGGTTCGGGGCGAGAGCAAGAGTCTGGAGGGGATCCTGCGGGAGATGAAGGCCGCCGGATACCGGGGCGGCAAGGTTCGCATCGGCCACAGCTTTAACGAAAACGGCGCAAAAGCGATGTTGAAGCTGATTCAGGAGGCTTACGGAGAAATCGACGGGGGGATTATGCCCTTCACCGGTCTGTGCAGCTTCTACGGAGAACGGGGCTGCGTGATGGTGGGGTTTGAGAGCTGAGAAAGGCCCTTCATACTGACGGAAGGGACGCACCGAAATGGCTGTTGGGCGCCTGCCTCCCTTTGCGCAAGGGGCCTTGGGCGCTGCCGCGCCAGTGTTTTTTTGACAGACTGAAACAGTCCGGAAGCCGGGGATTCCCCCCGGCTTCCGGACTATTTGCGGCAATGATCTATTTCCGGGGCGCGCCGAATTCGATGGCGTCCAGGGTTTTGGAAAGGGATGCTCTGACCGATTGGATCTCCCGGCGATCCCGGTGGGACATGGCCCGCTCAAAATCCATTATGGCCCGGTCGATTTCCGGCCTGTGTTCCGGGCATTCCTCATACAGCCGTTCTCCCCGCAGGAGCAGCAGACGGTTTTGCTCCTCCTGACGGGGGTTTTGCTTCAGATATTGGAGTTTGGCAAGCCGCTGGGCCGCTTCTTCTTCGCTCAGGGCGTTTTCCTGATTTTGGATCACCACCCGCCGCCGGGCGCCGTTGGAGGGAACATATACTTCCACTTCCAAAAGGGCGTTTACATCGTAGGTGTAGGTGATCTCCACCGCCTCCTGGCCCTTTGGCCCGGGAGGAACGGGAACCGACAGTTCTCCCAGCTGCAGATTGTTATAGGCCATTCGGCTCTCTCCCTGCAAGATCTTTACATTCACCCGGGTTTGATTGTCGTGGGCGGTGTAGACGGTTTGGGTGCGGCTCACCGGAATGACCGTATTGCGCTGAATGATGGGCAGGTAGTGGCCGCTTTCCTCAAACAGGCCGTTGTCAACCATGACCTCCGTGCCCAGGGTGTAGGGACATACGTCGGTGAGCACCACCTCCCGGATCTGCCGGGCCTTGATGCCGCACTGGATGGCGGCGCCCAGGGCCACCGCCTGATCCGGATCTACCAGAAATCCCGGGATCCGCCGGAACAGCTTGATGACGAATTTGCGCACCACCGGCAGCCGGGTGGCCCCGCCTACCAGCACCACCTGGTCAATGTCATTCAGGCCGATGCCCGCGTCCCGGAGACTGCGCTCGATGGGACGGCGGAGCCTTTCCAGCAGGGGGGCGCAGGCTTTTTCGTACTGGCTGAGATCCAGCTTCATTTCCCGGCGCTCGCCGTCAATGGTGCAGGCCATGGTGACCTTCTGCTGCTGGGAAAAGGCGCATTTGCAGCTTTCCGCCGCCCGGAAAACCTCTCCCCGGGTTTTGGGGTCCAGCTGTTCCAGGGCAGTGGCGGTGTGTTGGGAGAATAAGCCGCACAGCACCATGGTAAAGTCCTCGCCGCCTAAGAAATTGTCTCCGGCAATGGCGTGAACTTCCATAACAGGGCCGCTGAGCTCCAGGATGGACACGTCAAAGGTGCCGCCTCCCAGGTCGAATACCAGGTATCGGGCGTCCCGGCCGTTTTCCCCCATGCCGCAGGCAATGGCGGCGGCAGTTGGCTCGTTGATGATCCGGTTCACCGTCAACCCGGCCAGAACGCCGGCCTGTTTGGTGGCCTTGCGCTGCATGTCGTTAAAATAGGCGGGCACACTGATGATGGCTTCCGTCACCGGTTCCCCCAGATAGGCTTCCGCGTCCTCTTTCAAACTGCGAAGCACCAGACTGGACAGCTCCTCCGCCCGGAAACTGTGGGCGCCTAAGGGATAAACCCGGTCGGTGCCCATCCCCCGCTTAAAGGCCCGGGCGGTTTCTAGGGGATGGAGCGCCCCCCGCTCTATGGCGGTCTGTCCTACGTACACGGTGCCTTCTTCGTCTACGCTGACCACCGAGGGGGTGAGGGCCTGACCTAAGCGGTTTGGGATGATCTCCGGCTTTCCGTCCCGGTAGCAGGCGGCCAGACTGTTGGTGGTGCCCAGGTCAATGCCGATCATCATGGTTCCGCCACTCCTTTCCGCTTCATCCGGTTGATCCCTGCGGCAAAGTCCATGTCGTCGGGCCACCGCTGCCATCCGGCTTGGTGGAGGGCCATGGCCCGCCGGTAATTGCCGGTGATCTCTTCGAAGTTTGCTTCAAATATATCCGCGTCCTTGCACCGGCCGTAGCAGCAGAAATCACACAGAGGCAGGGCCCGTACCGCCGCCAGTTCCGCCCGGGCTTCCTCCATCCTGCCCAGAATGGCCAGAAGGATGGAACGGCGGCCGCGATACAGAGTTTCCATATCCTTGTTCTTCGGGATCGATTCTTCGATCTGGAGCAGGGCCCGGGCAGCGTAATCCCGGGCCTGTTGGAAATGACCGCTCCACCACTGCACCTGGGCCATATTCATAAGCGCGTAACCGGGGTCATTCCGGCTTTCCAGCCGCCGGTTCCATATGGACATCTGGGGCTCCTCGTCTCCGTCCAGCTCGGCCAGCAGCAGTTCCAGCCGCTCCTTATCCTTGGAGGACAGCAGCCGCTTCTTACTGGAAAACAGAGTCCGGGCCTTCTCCAGATCTCCGGAGAACAGGGCCAGGTCGATCCGGGCGGCGTCTAAGCGTGCGTTTTTCTTACCGTGCTTTTCCCATTGCCGGAGCACCCCGGCGGCCTCATCCCACAGGGCAAACTGACAATAGATGTCAAATTGATCCTGAAAAGCATTGCTGTTTCCACACTGCTCCGTCATGGTCTGGACGGCCTGAACTGCCTCCCGGGGGCGGCCCAGCCGCCGGAGAATGCGGATCTGACTGCGGTAGTACCGGGAGGAATCCCATTCCCGCTGCTGAGCAATGGCAATGGCCTTGTTGATCTGGGTCAGCGCGTCCTCATACCGGCCCATGCACTCATACAGGAAGGAAAGTCCTCTGTAGCCGTCAATGTCATCAGGCGACAGCTCCTGCAGCCGGAGAAAGTGGGCCTCCCCTTCTTTGTACCGGCCCAGATACCGGCAGCAGGTACCGGCGTAAAAATGATCGTCAGATTCTTCGCTGTCTTCCAGCAGCCACGCATAATAGTCCAGGGCCTGGGCCGCCCAGCGATCCAGATCCTTGTAGTAAAGGGAGGCCAGTCCCCGCCGGGCGCATCGGGTGAACCGGGGGTTGGCTTCCAGCCGGTGGTAAATTTCCATGGCCTGTTCCGGTTTCCCGTCTTTTTCAAGCAGCCATGCCTGATAGTCCAGACAGTCCGGATCCTGGGGATCGTAGGACAGGCCCTTTTCCGCCAAGGCCAGCAGTTTGGCCCGATCCGCTTCCTCCCGGGCGTCCAGCCGCTGGCCTTCCAGAACCAGCATACGGAAGTAGAGCTGAGCCGGATCCATCATGGATTCTCCGGCTTCCAGCCGCCGGGCGATGGCTTGGTAGAGGGAAAGGGCTTCGTCCTTCTTGTTCTCTCCCAATTCCAGCAGTTGTCCTTCGCACCACAGGGTGTTGATCTCATCGGTGACGCCGTGTTCTCTCAGGAAGGTCAGGGTGTCCCGAACCTCCGCCCATACGCCGTTTCGCAGCAGGATCTGCATTTTCAGCAGATAAACCCCCAGATCGCTTCCCTCTATTTCCAGCGCCCGATTGACGGCGTCAAAGGCGTCCCGATCCCGGCCCAAAGCAAACAGCCCTCTGGCCAGGAAATAGTACCCCTGGTAAGCCTCAGGCTGGATGGTGACCAGATGCGCAAACAGGGTCACAGCCCGTTCCGCCTTCCCTTGCTTCAGGAACAGCCGGCCGATACCGGTGAGAACCGCCGGATCCTCCGGGCTGGCAGCCAGCGCTTTCTCGAATGCTTCCTCCGCTTCCTCCTTCCGGTTCAGAGAGAGCAGGCACACGCCTTTCATTTGCAGATTGCTCCCCAGGGAGGCGATCCGATCATCGGTCTTTCTGGTTCCGTCAGGGGGCATACGGCCCAGCATTTCCAGCAGAATGTCCATATGGGGCAGGGCTTCTTCCGGACGACCCAGCTCCCACAGGGTTCGGAAATACAGATTGTGATAGTCGTATCCATCGGGATAGGCCGGACGGAATTGACGGCACAGCTCCAGAACTTCCTCCGGGCGGCCGTTTTGCAGCAGGGCCCAGCCCAGTTTGGAGCGGGTTTCATCCTCTTCCGGATTCTGATTCAGCCGGGCTTCCCACTGGGGGATCAGGGCCTGATTCCACCGGCGCAATTTGTCCTGAAGGGAATGGATCCGGCGTTGATTGCCCCCGGCCAGATCCAGCAGATCCAGGAGCACCGTCCTGGCTTCTTCAAACCGCTGCTGCCTGGCCAGGCTGTCGGCCAGCAGCTCCCTGGCGGAAGGGTTGCCGCCCCAGGCATCCAGAGAACGCCGGGCGTATTGCTCCGCCGTGACAGGATCCCCGTTTTTCATACATTGGGCCGCCCATTCCAGCTGCAGCCGGGAGTCGTCGGGATAGGCGTCCGCCAACCGTTGGTACCCGGCCAGGGCCTGTTCCCGGTCATGGGCCATCATCCGCTGACAGGCCAGCAACTCCCCGTAGGGGTGGCGCTCCGGCAGGGCTTCCAGCTGCCGAACCAGGGCATCCAGATCCTCCCGGCCAGCTTGAAAATACAGATCCCGGTACCGGTCACAGGCCTGGGCGTCCTGCCCCGGGAAAAACAGATTCAGGGGCAGATTCTCCGGGGATCGGATACCGCCGATCACCGCGTAGTCGATGAAATCCCAGGGATACCGCTCATACAGCTCCTGCCTGCGCTCTGTCCAACGGAATTCTCCATCCAACATCTGCCAGACCTTCTGGGGAAGGTAGTAATGCGCCATGAGAAACCTCAGGAGCGCCTCTTCCGCCTGGGGGCGGGTATCCAGGGCATGACATACGTCCCCGGCCAACAGATCCTGCCAACTGTCCGGATCCAGCCGGGCGGGAAAACAGTCGTAAACCTGCGCCACCTGATCCATCCACAGATCCACAGGGCTGTTGTGGATAACATCCCCGGTTTCCGCCAGACGGATGGCTTCCTCATAGGCGGCCCGCAGGGCCTTGAATTCTTCCGGCCTGTCCTCCGGGTTCACCTGGGGCAGACGGGCACGATAGGCGGCGGTGATGGCCGCTTTGTCCTTGGTGGCCGGGATGCCTAATATTGTCCAGTTCATCCTGTGCGCTCCTTTTTGTAATCAAGTAAAGACTTCTGTAAAGGCGGGAAATACCGCGTCCTTTTGTGAAAAGCTTCCTGGGTATATTATGCCAAACCCGACGGGGAAAATCAATGTCAGATTTCCACCCGCCTGTTATTCTGGGAAGTGAAGCGTGCCCTGAAAACGAGATGGAATCCATATGTAAAATCTGACCGCCAACCTATCATTTGCTTAGTCATAAGTATACAGAAAAGGTGGCGGGCGGTATGATCGACTATGGCCCCTTGTGGGAGACGATGAAGGCGCGCTGGATCACCCAGTATTATCTTTTGCAAAACGGACTGGATAACAAGACGCTGGATTCCCTCAAGAAAAACAAGAACATCACCATGCTTACCCTGGAAAAGCTGTGTGACCTGATCGGCTGCACCCCCAATGACATTGTTCGATTCTCAAAGTAAGACTGCTGAGAAATCATCCCTCTCAGCAGTCTTTTCTTTCCGGTGGAAAATTTTCGCTGGCTGTGCTATAATCATAAAAAAGAAGGATCCAAGGAGGCGCGCGTATGCTGCCGGAAGAATTTTTGCTGCGGATGAAGCAGCAGCTGGGGGAGGAATACCCGGCGTTTTTGGAGAGCTTGGAGCGGCCCCGGGCGGTGGCTTTGCGGTTCAATCCCCTGAAGGGGGCGCGGCCGGAACTGCCCTTTGCGGGGGAGCCGGTGCCCTGGGAGCCGGAGGGGGTTTACTATGACCCGGAGGCCCGGCCGGGGCTCCACCCTTACCATGAGGCGGGGGTGTATTATTTGCAGGAGGCCAGCGCCATGGCCCCGGTGGCCCTGCTGGACCCGCAGCCCGGGGAGCGGATCTGCGACCTGTGCGCCGCCCCGGGAGGCAAGAGCACCCAGATCGCCGGGCGGATGCTGGGAAAAGGGTTTTTGCTGTGCAACGAGATCAGCCCCAAGCGGGCCAAGATCCTGTCCCGGAACGTAGAGCGGATGGGGGTGGCCAACGCCCTGGTGACCAACGAGACCCCGGCGGCGCTGGCGAACCGGTTCCCGGGATTTTTTGACCGGGTGCTGGTGGACGCCCCCTGCTCCGGGGAGGGCATGTTCCGCAAGGAGGAGGCCGCCGTCACCGACTGGAGCCGGGAGACGGTGGCCATGTGCGCCCGGCGGCAGGGGGAGATCCTGGACAGCGCCGCTTTGCTGGTTCGCCCCGGGGGGCGGCTGGTGTACTCCACCTGTACCTTTGCCCCGGAGGAGGATGAGCTGGCGGTGGAAGCCTTCCTGGAACGCCATCCGGAATTTGTCCCGGAAGAGGTGGAGGCCCCCTGGTTTACCCCGGGAGCGAGGGGCTGCTGGCGGATGTGGCCCCATAAGCTGCTGGGAGAGGGACATTTTGCCGCGGTGCTGCGTAAGATGGAAGGAGCCGAAGAGGAAACGGCGGCGTCCGGCGGCTGGAAGCTCCCCAAGCAATGGGATGCCTTTGCCCGGGAACTGGAGATCCGGCTTCCGGAGGGGAAGGCGGTGGCCTTTGGGCAAAATCTGTTCTGGGCTCCGCCGGAAATGCCGGATATTCAGAAGCTGAAGGTGCTGCGGCCGGGACTGGAATTGGGGATCGTGAAAGCGGATCGGTTCCAGCCTGCCCATGCCCTGGCCCTTTGGCTGGGCGGAGGCCCCAATACCCAGCGCTTCGGCGGGGATTCCCCGGAGATGAAGGCCTATCTCCACGGGGAGGTTCTGCCCTCCGGAGTCAAGGGCTGGTGCCTTGTCTGCGCGGACGGGTACTCCATTGGCTGGGGCAAAGGAGACGGCTCTGTGCTGAAAAACCACTACCCCAAGGGTTTGCGCAGATAGAATGTGTGCGCCGGTGGGAGAATGACGCTCTTTTGAGGGGGCGGCAAGCTGTCCGGGAAATTGGACTTTACATAATCCGCTTTCTGTGATATAATAATCTAGTCTATGTGTAACGATTTGAGTAAAACGATCACAAGGAGAGGATATTCCTTGGCCAGATATGAAATCAACGGCGGCAAACCTCTGAACGGTACCGTCACCATCAGCGGCGCGAAAAACGCGGCCGTGGCGATCCTGCCCGCGGCGCTGCTGGTCAGCGGCAAGTGCCGGATTGAGAATGTGCCCAACATTTCCGATGTTCGGATCTTAATGAGCATCCTGGATCGGATGGGGGCAAAGATCGTCTCGCCGGAACAGGGTGTTGTCGAGATTGATTGCAGCGAGGTTCAGTGCACCGAGCCGGATCCCACTCTGGTGAGAAAGCTGCGGGCCAGCTATTACCTGATGGGGGCCCTGCTGGGGCGGTTCGGGAAGGCCCACGTGGCCCTGCCCGGCGGCTGCAATTTTGCCTCCCGTCCCATCGATCAGCATATCAAGGGCTTCCTGGCCCTGGGGGCGGATGTGGATGAGACGGAGGAATACGTGGCTCTGGGGCCGGGGGAAGCCGGGCTTCACGGCAACCGGGTGAGCCTGGACATGGCTTCCGTAGGAGCCACGGTGAACATCATGCTGGCAGCCACCCTGCTGCCTGGGCAGACCGTGATTGAAAACGCGGCGAAAGAGCCACATATCGTGGATCTTGCCAACTTTTTGAATACCATGGGCGCCAGGATCACCGGCGCCGGCACCGATACCATGAAGATTCGGGGCGTGAATACCCTGCGGGGCGGCTGCTATGCCATCATCCCGGATCAGATCGAAGCGGGCACCTATATGGCGGCGGTGACTGCCGCCGGAGGCAATGTGCTGGTGCAGAATGTGATCCCCAAGCATATGGAGTGCGTCACCTCCAAGCTCCGGGAAATGGGGGCGAAGGTGATCAATTACGACGATTCCATCCGGATCATGCGCACCGGGAAGCTGCGCCAGACCACGGTCAAGACCCAGCCCTATCCCGGCTTCCCTACGGATATGCAGGCCCAAGCCTGTGTGTGCATGGCTCTGGCGGGAGGCGTCAGCCGCCTGACGGAAAGCGTCTATGAAACCCGGTTCTTTGGCTACTGTACGGAGTTGGAGAGCATGGGGGCCAATATCAAAATCAAAGGAAAAACCGCTACCGTGACCGGTGTGGAGCACTTAAGGGGCACCACGGTCTGCGCCCATGACCTGCGGGCAGGCGCTGCCCTGGTGATCGCCGGGCTGTGCGCCCAGGGCACTACCTACGTAGAGCACATCCACTTTATTGAGCGGGGCTATGAAAAGCTGGTGGAAAAGCTTCAGGCCCTGGGGGCGGATATCCGCCGTGTGGAGGATTGAACATTGGATCCGGCGCGGCTTTGGATGTTTCCGAAGCCGCGCCGCAGACATTCCGGCCCTTTTGCCGGAGGAAGAAAGGAAGGCAACGCCTATGAAACGACTGCTGTTTTTGTTCCTGGCGGCATGTGTGCTGCTGACGCTGGTTCCCGGCGCTATGGCCGCGGAAACCGAAGAAACCCGCCCTGCCAACGCCTGTGGAGAGGACTTGACCTGGGCGTATGAAAACGGAGTGCTCACCATCACCGGCAGCGGGGCCATGGACGATTTTAACGGGGACGCCCCCTGGCTGGATCTTAGCCAGAATATTCAGAAGGTGGTGCTCTCCGGAAGCGTGACCACCGTGGGTACCGATGCCTTTGCCGGATACAAGAATCTGACAGAGGTGGACTTCGGCGGGAGCCTGAAGGAAATCGGCATCGGCGCTTTCCGGGGCTGCACCGGCCTGGAGACTATCTCCCTGCCCACTGGCTTCCACCGGTTCGGAGCCAGCTGCTTTGAAGGATGCACCTCCCTGATGGAGGTATACTGCGCCGGCGGCATGCCCTCGTTCAACATGAACTGCCTGTGGAATGGCAGGTCCATCACCGTGTACTGCCCCGCGGACAACCTGTGGGGGGAGAAGTACGTAGAGGAGCTGGAGACCAATTTCGGCGGACGGCTTCAGGTGCTGGCCGATGACGGCACCGATCCATACAACTTTGATGAAGAAACTGAGGAAACCACCCAGCCCACCACCGAAGAGACGATCCCGCCCACCACAGAGCAGACCGTGCCGCCCACCACCCAGGAAACCGTACCGCCCACTACCGAGGAAACCACTGTGCCTGCTACAACGGCTGCCGAGACTACCCAGCCCACTTTTGACACCCAGGAGCCCACGCAGAGTGCGGAAGCATCGGAACAGGACGGCGGCTCCCCGCTGATGAAGATCTTCGTGGGGATCCTGGTGATCTCCGGCGTTTTGACGGTGGTGCTCGTTGCGCTGCTGATCCGCGGGGGAAAACGGGGCGGAAAAGATTCTGAATAATTGCCCCCGGCCCTCTTTCCGGGAGCGTCAATAGAAAGAATTCGGAACAGCTTCCGGGAAAATCACTCATTTTTGGGTTTTTCCGGAAGCTTTTTTGTTTGTAACGGAAAAAATAAAAAAGTGGTTGTAAGTTCTGAAAAAATGATGTAAAATAAGACGATGAATAAAATGAAAAGCTATGCGGATTCCGCATTTTTTGGAGGTTCATATTATGGAAAAACCCATTGTTCTGGTCATTATGGACGGCGTCGGCAAGGGTGACGGGGGAAGCGGCGACGCTGTGAAGGTTGCCAAGACTCCCACTCTGGACGCTCTGCTGGCAAGCTGCCCTCATACTTATCTGAAAGCCCACGGCACCGCCGTCGGCCTGCCCAGCGATGAGGATATGGGCAACTCCGAGGTGGGTCACAACGCTCTGGGCTGCGGTCAGGTCTACTCCCAGGGGGCCAAGCTGGTTGGCGAGTCCATCGAGAACGGCGCCCTGTACGCTTCCGAAACCTGGAAGGATCTGGTGGCCAACGCCTGCGCCGGCAAGGCCATGCACTTTATCGGCCTGCTGTCCGACGGCAACGTTCACTCCAACATCGCCCATCTGATCGCCCTGCTGAAGCAGGCCCACAGAGAGGGCGTGAAGAAGGCCTACTGCCACATCCTCCTGGACGGCCGTGACGTGCCCGCTACCTCCGCTCTGGACTATGTGGAGCAGCTGGAGGGGGTTTTGGCGGAACTGAATACCGAAGGCCGGGATTACGCCATCGCCTCCGGCGGCGGCCGTATGCAGGTGACCATGGACCGTTACGAGGCCAACTGGGCCATGGTGGAAAAGGGCTGGCGCACCCATGTTCAGGGCCAGGGCCGGATGTTCCCCTCCGCCAAGGAAGCCATTGAAACCTACCGGGCCGAGACCGGCTGCATCGACCAGGATCTGCCAGCCTTCGTGGTGGCAAGAGACGGCGCGCCCGTTGCCAAGATCGCCAATGGGGACAGCGTGATCCTGTTCAACTTCCGGGGCGACCGGGCCCAGGAGATCTCCCTGGCCTTTGACCGGAAGGATTTTGACAAGTTCGACCGGGGAGACTATACCGGCGTGAAGTTTGCCGGTATGCTCCAGTACGACGGAGACCTGAACATTCCCGAGCACTACCTGGTTCAGCCCCCCGTGATTACCAACACCCTTACCGAGGTGCTGTGCAAGGCGGGCATCCACGAGTACGCCCTGTCCGAGACCCAGAAGTACGGCCATGTGACTTACTTCTGGAACGGCAACCGTTCCGGCAAGGTGGACGAAAATCTGGAAGTCTACGAGGAGATCCCCTCCGACGTGATTCCCTTTGACCAGGCCCCGGCCATGAAGTCCAAGGAGATCACCGAGAAGATGGTGGAGAACATGGCTTCCGGCAAGTTCCAGTTCCTGCGCTGCAACTACCCCAACGGCGATATGGTGGGCCACACCGGCGTTATGGAGGCGGTGGTCTACGCCATGGAGTGCGTGGACAACGGTCTGAAGGCCATTATGGAGGCCGCCGACAAGTACGGCTACATCCTGCTGGTCACCGCCGACCACGGCAACGCCGACCAGATGACCGAGACCAAGAAGGGCAAGACTTCCGTCCGTACCGCCCACTCCCTGAACCCGGTGCCCTTCATCATTTACGACAAGGACCACAACTGGGTCATTCAGGAAGGAAATTACGGCCTGGCCAACGTGGCTCCCACCATCGTCAAGATGATGGGCCTGACCGCGCCGGAATGCTGGGAAGACAGCATGGTATAATATATACAGTCTAACTGTTGGGTAAATCAGAATTTGTTCCTAGGAGGTACTGATCTATGATCCGTCATGAAAGTGAAAACGGCAGCGTCAACGTCAGCACCAGCGTTTACACCGACATTGTGGGCACCGCCGCGGCCAACTGCTTCGGCGTGAAGGGCATGGCGGCCCGGAGCCTGACCGATGGGGTGTACCATCTGCTGCGCAAGGAATCCGTGGGCAAGGGCGTTCAGGTCCGGTTCCACGAGGACAACACCATCTCCATCGACCTGCATATTATGGTGGATAACAATGTGAACCTGAACGCGGTGGGCGCGTCCATTATCTCTGAGGTTCGCTATGTGGTCACCAAATGCACCGGCACGGATGTCCGGGCTGTGAATGTCTATATCGATTCTATGATGATCGGTTAATGTTCGGAGGTAAAAGAAATTGAAGCAAGTTATCAACGGAGCCGATCTTCGCAGAATGATCGTCAATGCGGCGGCGTCCATCGAAATCAACAAGCGCTCTCTCAATGAGCTGAACGTGTTCCCGGTTCCCGATGGCGACACCGGCACCAACATGTCCATGACCATCAACGCCGCTGCCGGGGATTTGCGGAAGGCAGAGGATCCCAACCTGGAAGCGGCCTCCAAGATTGCCGCTTCCGCCATGCTTCGGGGCGCCCGGGGCAATTCCGGCGTGATTTTGTCTTTGCTGTTCCGGGGCATTTCCAAGGGCCTGAAGGGCGTGGAAACTGCCGACGGCGTCCTGTGGGCCCGGGCCCTTCAGGAAGGCGTGGACGCTGCCTACAAGGCGGTCATGAAGCCCGCCGAGGGCACCATCCTTACCGTGGCCCGTCTGGCAGCCGCCAAGGCAACAGAGGCCGCCCGGGAGAACAATCACATTGAGTTTGTTCAGGAAGCCGCTCTGGAAGAGGCCAAAATCGCCCTGGCCAACACCGTCAACCAGAACCCTGTGCTGAAAAAGGCCGGGGTGGTGGACGCCGGCGGCAAGGGCTGGGTGGTGGCTATGGAAGCCATGTTGCTGGCCATGCGGGGCGAGGATGTGGCGGCTCCGGAAGCCGGGGAGCCGGTGGCGGCCACTAAGGAAAGCGCCGATTTCTCCGACTTTGATACTGAGGACATCACTTTCTCCTACTGCACCGAGTTCATCATTTCCCGGGAAAATGACAAGGATCCGGAAGCATTCCGGGCATTCCTCAGTCAGCTGGGAGACAGCCTGGTGCTGGTGGACGATGAGGAGATCATCAAGGTTCATGTCCATACCAACGACCCGGGCAAGGCCCTGTCCGAGGCCGTTACCTATGGCTCCTTCGTTACCGTGAAGATCGAGAACATGCGCCTGCAGCATACGGAAAAGGTCATGAGCGAGCAGGAGCTGGCGCCCAAGATCGCCGAGCCGGAGAAGCCCCTGGGCGTGGTCTCCGTCTGCGCCGGCGCGGGCCTGGCGGATGTGTTTATGAACCTGGGGGTGGATCAGATCATCTCCGGCGGCCAGACTATGAATCCCAGCACCCAGGACATTCTGGAGGCGGTGAACAAGGTCCCCGCCGAAACGGTGTTCGTTCTGCCCAACAATAAAAACATCATCATGGCCGCCCAGCAGGTGGATGCCCTGACGCCCAAGCAGGTGGTGGTCATCGGCTCCAAGACCGTGCCCCAGGGCGTTACCGCCATGCTCAGCTTCAATCCGGAGGGCACTGTGGAGGAGAATACCCAGGCCCTGACGGAGGCGCTGGATAGTGTGGATACCATGCAGATCACCTACGCCGCCCGGAACTCCGATTTCGACGGCTACGACATCCACGAGGGGGACTACCTGGCTCTCTACGGCAGCCAGCTGTTCGGCACCAGCCAGGATATCAAGGTGCTGCTGAAGTCCCTGGCGGAAAAGGTTCGGGATGACGGCAAGGAGTATATCACCATCTACTACGGCGAGGACGTGAAGGAGAAGCACGCTCAGAAGGCGGCGGATCTGTTCGCGAATATCTGTCCCAACGCGGATGTGAATCTGCTCAGCGGCGGTCAGCCGGTATATTATTACCTGATCTCTGCAGAATAAGCATGGATTGGCCCGCTGCCCAAAGGGCGGCGGGATTTCCTTTTGAGAAAGAGAGAGTAAGCTGTGTATTGGCATTTCGGAAAAGAGAGGTGGAATATGGATTCGTTCCCGAAAGGCGGCCTGATTGGGAAAACCGTCCACGCGGTCAAGGCAATCAGGCAAATGCAGATTCCCCTTCACGCGGCTTATGCGGGATACTTTATGGTGCTGTCCGTTTTCCCGGCCCTGCTGCTGATTTTGAGCGTGCTGCGCTATACCGACTTGCAGGTGGAAAGCCTGGTGGAATTGCTGGGGGATTTTATGCCCCACGCCCTGATGGACACGGTGGAGGAACTGGTATTCAGCACCTACCAAAACGCTTCGGGGGCGTTGCTGGGGTTGTCGGCGGTGACGGCGCTTTGGTCAGCCAGCCGGGGCGTGTATGGGATCCTGGCAGGTTTGAACGCCATTTACGGCGTGTCGGAAAGCCGGAACTACCTGTATACCCGGGGCATCAGCCTGATCTATACCGTCCTCTTCTTCGCGGTGGTGATGCTTACCCTGGTGCTCCATGTGTTTGGCAATGCCATCATCCGCGCCCTGACCATGGTGGACAACGGCCTGCTGATCTTTCTCATCGATTTGATCGATCTGCGCTTTTTCCTGCTGCTGATCCTGCAGAGCCTGGTGTTCACCCTGATGTTCATGGCCCTGCCCAACGAGCGAAACCGGTTTATGGAGAGCCTTCCCGGCGGGGTGCTGGCCAGCCTGGGGTGGATGATCTTCTCGGATCTCTACTCCATCTATGTGGAGAACTTTCAAAACTACTCCAACATCTACGGCTCGGTATACGCCATCGCCCTGTCAATGCTGTGGCTGTACTGCTGTTTAAGCATTTTGTTCTACGGGGGAGCCCTGAACCGGTATCTGAAAGACCAGGAGAAGGAGTCAAATATGGAGAAAATGTAAATTTTTTCTCCGTTTATCCCTTGCTCATATGTTTTTTATACCATAAAAGCGTATGTTGAAACAGGTTTCGGCGGATCCCAAAAGGAAAGCCGCTGGAATACAGACAGAAGGTGGACTGGGTATGTTCGGTTACGTGACCGCGAACTGGAATGAATTGGATAAGGAGCAGCAGGGACGCTACACGGGGGTGTACTGCGGCATCTGCCGGTGTCTGCGGGAGCGGTACGGCAACACCGCCCGGCTGGGGCTGAGCTATGACATGGCCTTTCTGGCGCTGCTGCTCATGAGCCTGTATGAGCCGGAGGAAGACCGGGGGAGCCAGGTGTGCGCCATGCACCCCATCCGCCGCCGGAACTGGGTAGACAACGAATACGTTGGCTACTCCGCGGACATGAATGTGGCTCTGAGCTACTACAACTGCCTGGACGACTGGCAGGACGATGGTAAAGTGGCCGCAAAAAAAATGGCGGATGCTTTGGAAAAGCATATGCCGCAGATCAAAGAGCGCTTCCCCCGGCAGTGCCAGGCTATGGAAGACTGCATTCACCGGCTGTCGGAGATGGAAAAGGCCAACTGCGCCAATCCTGACGAACCGGCGGGTGTCTTTGGGGAGCTGATGGGTCAGATTCTTGTCTACCGGGAGGATCTGTGGGCACCCACCCTTCGCCGGATGGGCGGGGCTTTGGGCCGGTTTATTTATCTGCTGGACGCCTCCCTGGACTATGACCGGGACCGGCGGAAAGGAAAATACAACCCCTATCTGGCCATGGGCACCGGGAAAGACTGGGGGCGGTGGGAAGAATATCTGGTGCTGACCATGGGAAGATGTACCACGGCTTTTGAAAAGCTTCCCCTGGTTCAGGATAAAGCGCTGCTGGATAACATCCTCTACAGCGGCGTCTGGGTGAATTACAGAGGAAAACGGAAAGAGGAGGCGCGCTCCCATGATTGACGATCCATATAAAGTACTGGGGGTCAGCCCCGACGCTTCTGACGAAGAGATCAAGCAGGCCTACCGGCGGCTGGCAAAAAAATACCATCCGGATTTAAACCCCGGGGATCAGGAGGCCGCCCGGAAGATGCAGGAGGTCAACGCGGCCTACGAGCAGATCAAAAATCCGGAGAAGGCCCAGCAGCCGGGTTCCGGCGGCTACAACGGTCAAAGCGGCTACGGCGGTTACGGTTACGATCCCTTCGGCGGCTTCGGGGGCTACGGAAGGCAGTCCTACGGCGGCCAGACCGGGGATCAGTACCAGCAGGCGGCGTACCGGTATATTCAGTACGGCCAATACGGCCAGGCTCTGAACATATTGAACCGCTGTTCCACCCGGGACGCCCGGTGGTATTATCTCAGCGCCCTGGCCAACGACGGGCTGGGCAATCAGGTGACGGCTTTGGAGCATATCCGCCGGGCGGTGAGCATGGAGCCGGACAACCAGGAGTATCTGAACACCTTAAACGACATCGAAAACGGCGGCGCGGCCTACCGGCGCCAGGCGGGGAATTTCCGGGGCTTTTCCATGGGAGGCAGCCCCTGCACCGGACTGTGCCTGTGCTATCTGATGCAGATGCTCTGCTGCCGGACCCCCGGGTTCTACTTCTGGTGCTGAGAAAGTCCCGAATCGATCCGCTGCGTCAGAATCGTTTGCTGACTTCCTCGGATTTTTTTGGAAATCAAATCAAACCCCCGAACGGTTTTGCCGTTCGGGGGTTCGGTTTTACAGGTCAAGCTTCAGATCGTTTTCCTTGATCCAGCCCCATTTGCGCAGGATCTCACAGAAAAAGACGCTGAGCACCGCCGGGAGGATGAAGCAGATCAGCGCCAGGCCGATCCAGTCCATGGGAGTGATGGCGGCTTTGGTTCCGGCGGCGATGTCGCTCAGCCAGCCGGTGTATACGCCGATCTGGCCCACGAAGCCGCAGGTGCCCATACCGGAGGATACGGCCGCGCCGTTCATCTCCAGCTGGAATACACAGGTTGCCAGAGGGCCGGTGATGGCCGAGGCCAGGGTGGGGGGGATCCAGATCCGGATGTTTTTCAGAATGTTGGGCATTTGCAGCATGCTGGTGCCAATGCCCTGGGCCACCAGACCGCCCCAGCGGTTTTCCCGGAAGCTCATTACCGCGAAGCCCACCATCTGGGCGCAGCACCCGGCTACCGCCGCGCCGCCTGCCAGGCCGGTCAGCTCCAGGGCGGCGCAGATGGCGGCGGAGGAAATGGGAAGGGTCAGGGCCACGCCCACCACCACGCTCACCAGAATGCCCATGAGGAAGGGCTGCTGGGTAGTGGCCCACCGGACGAAGCTGCCTACGGCGGAAGCGCCCGCGCCGATGGGGGCGGCCGCCAGAGCGGCAACGCCCACGCCCACCAGTGTGGTGACGATGGGGGTGACCAGAATATCGATCTTGGTCTGCTTGGACACCAGCTTGCCGCATTCGGCGGCTACGATGGCCACGAAGTACACCGCCAGCGGCCCGCCCGCGCCGCCCATGGCGTTGGCGGCAAAGCCCACGGGGATCAGGGAGAACAGCACCAGGGGCGGACAGTGGAGGGCAAAGCCGATGGCCACCGCAATGCCCGGGCCCACCATGGCGGAGGCCAGGCCGCCTACGGTGTAGTGGACCGCCCCTTCCCCGGAGCCGATGGTGACGATGGTCTCCGTCAGGAACCCGATGTGCAGCTGCTGACCCAGGATGTTCAGAATGGTGCCCACCAGCAGCGTACAGAACAGACCCTGGGCCATAGCCCCCAGGGCGTCGATGCCGTAGCGCTGGAAGGTGAACAGCACGTCCTTCTTTGCCAGGAATTGCTTGAACTTTGCCATGAGATCCTCTTCTTTCTTTATTCAGATGGGACCATTATACATGGGAAAAATTCCCTTGGCAACCGGTTTTGAAAGAAGGAGAAAAGTTTATGCAAATGCTATAAAATAAGAGGGGAACGGGCTTTCTGTTGGATAAAGTTGAAGAAAGGGAAATGGATCATTTCGGTCTGCGGCGGCAGGCGCGCCAATAGCCCAGGATCCCCGCGATCAGCAGCAGCGCCGGAATCAGCCAATCCCAGTCAAAGCCAACCTGGGCGGTTACGAACACAGAGGTGGGCCCGTCGGCGCCGCCGATGATCCCGACAGTGGCGGCGTGTGTCTGAAAAGCCCAGTAAAGAGACAGTTGAAGCAGCCCCTGGATCAGCAGGCAGCCGCCGGAAAGTACCGCCAGTGCCAGAAAGGCGAACCGCCAGGGGCTTTTCCGGCAGGCGAAGGCTTTCATCTGCTCGTTCAGCTCCCTGGCCGCTTCTTTCGGCGTGCCCAGCTCCCGGTAGATATCCTCGTCGGTTTTTCCTGCCTCCCGGCGGGCGGCGATGGAGCTTTGAAAATCGTTCATCACCCCATTTCTCACGTCCCTGGGAAGCCGGAGCCGCCGCTCCACGGCGTTCACATAGGCCTTCATTTTCTTTTCTTGCTCGGTCATAGTTCCTTCTCTCCTTCATAAAACAAGTTGACGGTTTGGGAAAAGTCCTGCCATACCTCCTGCCGCCGGAGGTTTTCCGTCCGGCCTGCCTCCGTGGCCTGATAGTTTTTTTTCGGGGCGGTCTTTCCCTGGCCCTGGGACCAGCTGGCGGCAATGAGGCCGTCGTCCTCCAGCCGGTAGAGGATGGGGTACAAGGTGCCCTCCTTCAGAACAAAGCGCCCCCGGGACCGGTCCTTCAGCTGATTGAGCAGATCATAGCCGTAGGTGGGCCGGGCGCAGATCAGCTTCAGCACCAGCATTTCCAGCACCCCTTTTTTTAACTCCCGGTCAAAGCGGGTCTCCATGGCATCGCCCTCCTTGGAATTTTAAGTATTTAGTATTACTAAGTATTTACAGAATAGCATAGATTCGCCCATATGTCAAGAGTTCCGCAGAGGATTTTCGACAGCCGGAGACCTGCTGACTTCAGCGTATTTTGGCGATCGGGATGACAGATGGAAAGTGGGCTGGAAGGGGCGGGTACGGTGGCTGCCGGGCAGAAAAAAGTATGTCATCTCGAGCGTAGTTGAGAGATCTACGCACTTGCCGCCTGTAGGCATGCGGGTGGTTGTCGGGCGGAAAGAGTAAGCCGGGAGCTGTGCGGAATGGGTGCAGCGCCCGAATTGGTTTTCCGCATCGGTTAACTTCCCAGCCGGGGATTTTTTTGATGGAGAAGTACGTCCCATTTATCGGCGTGCATTCCGCTCATGAATGCGTGGATCTCTCGACTACGCTCGAGATGACAGAAGTTTAGCGCGGTGGAACCATCGAACATTTCAGTTCTCGGAGGTGCGGCATCATATCCGCTCAGTGACGGCGCGGCTGTGACAAGGGCGACGCCTTCTTGATGAAAGTTAAATACTTTACTATGAAAGTCTCTAAAACAACGGTAAAATTCAAACATTTTAATGACTTTCATGTTTGGTGGCGCTGTACGCGGCATGGGGATTTAATCAAGAAACAGTATCAAAACGCAAATTCTAAAATCAGCCCAACAAATTGCCCAAAAACGGCTGGATTACCTTGTTTTTTGGTAATCCAGCCGAACATATTTTATAGGTGTATTCTTAAAAGAGCTATTTGAGGCAGCCCCATTTCAACCATTTCCGAAGGAAATACCACACCTTTTCACGATTGGGTATTCCTTACGAAAACAGGGAGAAGGCCACGAACAGTGACGACAGCAGGGAGGCCACCAGGGATACCACGGTGATTTGGGTGTTGATGGACGGCCCGGCGGTATCCTTGAAGGGATCCCCAACGGTGTCGCCGATGACGGCGGCCTTGTGGGCGGGGCTTCCCTTGCCCCCTTCCGCCCCGGCTTCAATGTATTTTTTGGCGTTGTCCCAAAGGCCGCCGGCGTTGGACATGAACAGGGCCAGCAGAAGCCCGGAGACGATGTTGCCCAGCAGGAAGCCGCCGATGGCGCTGCTTCCTCCGATGAAGCCCACCAGGACCGTGGCGAGGATGCTCATCAGCCCCGCGCCGACCAGCTCTTTCAACGCGCCCACCGTGGCGATGTCGATGCAGGTGCCATAATCCGGCGCCGCGCCCTCCAGGCCCTCCCGCAGTCCGGGGATGGTATCAAACTGCCGGTGAATCTCCTTGACCATGCCCTGGGCATTCTTGTTTACACCCAGGATCAGCATGGCGGAGAACACGGCGGGAATGGCCGCCCCCACCAGCACGCCGAAAAAGACCGTGGGGGACATGATATCAAAGCCGGTGAGCAGGGGCTTGCCCGCCTCTGCCAGGGCGGCGTTGGTTTCCGTCAGGAAGGCCCCCAGCAGGGAGATCACCGTCAGTCCGGCGGCGCTGATGGAGAAGCCCTTGGTAATGGCCTTCACCGTGTTGCCAGCGCTGTCCAGCTGATCAGCAACGGAAATGGTCTTTTCTCCCAGGCCCCCCATTTCCGCCAGGCCCCGGGCATTGTCCACAATGGGGCCGTAGGCGTCGTTGGAGATAATCATGCCCACAATGGACAGCATGCCCACCGCCGCCATGGAAATGCCGAAAACGGCGTAGCCCTCTCCCATGGGGGCGCACAGCCGGTAGGCAAACAGCGCCGACAGGGCGATGCCCACCATGGCGGGCATGGCGGAGATCAGCCCATAGGAAACCCCGGACAAAATGGTAAAGGCGGGGCCGGAAGAACAGGCGTGGGCGGCCTTGCGGACAATGGGCTGGGCGTCGTCGGTAAAGTAGTCGGTGGTAACGCCGATGATGACACCAACCAGCAGTCCCACGGCGGAGGCCCCCCAGATCCGCCAGGAGAAGCCGGGAATCAAGGCGGTGGCCAGGGCGGTGAGAGCCAGGAAAATGCCGGTGGTCACATAGGTGGAGGCGTTCAGCGCCCGGGTGGGACTGTCCTTAGGGCCGATTCCCGCCAGAGAAATGCCCACGATGGACGATAGCAGTCCCAGGCAGGCATAGCAAAGCACCATGGACATATTGGCATAATCGCCGGACAGGGATTGGGCGATTACCAGAGCGGAGGTCATGGCGGCTACGTTGGAGTCAAACAGATCCGCCCCCATGCCGGCCACGTCGCCTACGTTGTCGCCTACGTTGTCGGCAATCACCGCCGGATTCCGGGGATCGTCCTCAGGGATGCCCAGCTCCACTTTTCCTGTTAAATCCGCGGCAATGTCCGCGGTCTTGGTAAAGATGCCGCCCCCCGCCTTGGCAAACAGAGCTAAGGAGCTGGCGCCGAAGGAGAAGCCCAGCAGGATGCTGGCATCCCCGAAGAAAAACAGCACCGCCGCCACGCCGAGAACAGAGCAGCCCACCACCAGCAGACCCATGACAGCGCCGCCCCGGAAGCCCACCAGAAAGGCGGGGCGGATGCCCTCCTTGGCCTTCTCAGCCGCCCGGGCATTGGACAAGGTTGCCACCATGACGCCGATCTTTCCGGCCACGGCGGAGAGCAGGGTACCGGCAATGTAGGAAAAGGTCATTGCCAGATTGGTCCCGGGGGTTCCCTGCCAAATGGGCTTGGGAAGGAACAGGAGGATGGCGGCGGCCGCCACCCCGGCGAATCTTGCCAGGATCCGGTATTCCCGGTTCATAAAGGTGTTGGCCCCCTCCCGGATCAGCCGGGATACCTGCTGAATCTTCGGATTTTCTGTTTTCTGCTTTTTCACCCACAAATACAGCCAGGCGGCAAATGCGAAAGCCACAGCCGCCGTCAGGAAGGAAAGGCAGTACATTGTGCCCAGTCCGGTTTCCATAAAATCATTCACCAAGCCTTTCTTTGCGTCAAATGGTTGCTTTCTATATCAGTGTACTTTTCCAAAAGGCGGATGTCAACCGGCGGCAGTCAAATTCGTCTGTCTGCTTAAAAATGGGCCGCCGAAATAAACAAAACGCCCCCTCGGATCCCGGCGGATAACGCCAGAACCTGAAGGGGGCATGGCAGGATCAGCTGCCGTTTTGAAGCTGGAGAAGCTTTTGCTTCAGTTCGTTTTCCATCTTTGCCATTTCCGCCTCGGCGGTCTGGCGCTTGGCCCGGCCCTCGGCCTGAACCTTCATTACATCGTCCAGGGTCTGGATCAGCTTGGCATTGGTCTGCTTCAGGGTTTCCATATCCACGATGCCCCGTTCCGCTTCCCTGGCGGTCTCTACCGAGGCCATATGGAGCTTTTCCGCGTTCTGCTTCAGCAGGGCGTTGGTTACGTCGGTGACCTGACGCTGGGCTTGGGCGGCCTGGGTGGAGTGGGCGATGCCCAGGGCCAGAACCATCTGGTTTTTCCACAGGGGGATGGTATTGACCAGGGTGGTCTGGATCTTCTCCACCATCACATTGTTGTTGTTCTGGATCAGCCGGATCTGAGGGGCGGTCTGGATGGAGACCATCCGGGTCAGCTCCAGGTCGTGGATTTTCTTTTCAAAACGATTGCACTTGTCCGCCAGATCCCGGGCCGCCTGGGCGTCCTCGGCCAGACCGGTGCGCCGGGCGGCTGCCTCCAGTTCCTTCAGCTTTCCGTCCCGAACCTGCTGAAGCTTTTGCTTGCCTGCCAGAATATACATGCTCAGCTCCTTAAAGTAGGCCAGGTTCTGCTGGTACATCTTATCCAGCACCGCCGAGTCCTTGAGGAGCCGCACCTGGTGCCGCTGCAGGGCGTCGCAGATCTTCTCCACGTTGACCTCCGCCTTGGCGAACTTGTTTTTCATGGATTCCAGGTCGCTGGCCTTCTGCCGGAAGAAGGAGAACAGTCCCTTGCTTTCCGGCTGGTCAAAATCCTGAAGCTGGCCTACCAGGCTGGCGATCAGGTCTCCGGCTTCTCCCAGATCCTGGGTGCGCACATTGGCCAGGGCGGCGTCGGCGAAGTCTGCCATTTTTTTCTGGGTACCGGCGCCGTACTGCAGAATCTGGGCGGTGTTTTCCACGTCGATCTTGGCGGCAAACTCCGCCACCAGCTGCTTTTCCGCTTCGGTGAGCACCGGCTCGGCGGGCTGAACTTCCCGGGGGGCTTCTTCCCCGGCTACAACCGGGACATCTTCCAGTTCCGGCTCTAAGGTCAAACTGGGCTGGAGCAAATCTTTGTATTCAGCGTCCATGGGGGATCCTCCTGTTTCCTGTTTGTGATGGGCTTATATGGTTTTCTCTTTTTTCAGCTGGGAAAGTTCATCCTCTGTCAGCCCTTCCTGGGCCAGCATGGTATTCAGCACGGAGATGTCGCTGGAAATGTCTATAGCGGTGTCCTGGAACAGATCGTCCAGCAGCTTTTCAAAGGCCAGATTTAAGGTGTCGATGGTGTCCTCAATCTCCCGCTTGGAGGACTGGATGTTCTGGCCCTGAATGCTTTGGGCGTCCATTTCCGCGTAGGCGTTTAACAGCTTCACAGTCAGGGGAAGATAGTAGTCCATCAGTTTTTTCAGATCCGGCACCACATCCGGGTGCGCGCGGGCCTGGTCGAAGATCTTGCCCACGATGTGTTCCATCCGATCTATTTTCCGGGAGATCTCCTCCCCGGGGATCCGGTCGTTGCACCGTCGGATCTGGGCCACAAAGGCGTTGCCCCGATCCAGCACCTCCTGGAGCTGGGGATCCACACTGGCCTTCCGGGCCGCTTCCGCCTGCTTCCGCTGCTCCATCTGACGGCGGCTGCGCTCATAGTAGGCGTAGGTCTCGTCGCTGATAATCAGCGTGGTCTGCTCCTGATCCAGGTGCCCTTCCGGGAACAGCCCCCGCCCGAACATCTTCTGGAGATCCTTGCGGACAAAGTCCTGGCTGCGGTTGACCCGCCGGGCCAGTTTTTCCAGGGTGCAGTGGGTCTTGGTACCCAAAACCTTTTTATAGGATCCAAACCGGCTCACCAGATTCATGGTGCGGATGCCGCCGGTGAGCAGCACCAGCCCCCCGGCCAGAAATGCCGCCCCGCAGACCCAGGGAACCATGGAAGCGTCGCCGGAGAGCAGGCTGAACAGCGCCACAAAGGCCAGCAGACACAGGCCGATCATGGAAAGCAGACCGCCGCCGATGATTTTCGCAATGCCCCCGGCGGTATGGCCGCCGGTTTTTCCGTAAAAAGCGGACAGCTGCTTCTTGCTCAGCTCCCGGGAAGGCGCCGGCTCCTGGGGGATGGAGTCCATGGCCTGACGAACCACTTTGCCGCCCATAACCACCGCTCGATCCACAATCTGGTGGATGGTCTCATTTAAGCGCTGGAAATCCTGGGAGCTTACAGCCCGGTTGACGGTATCCTGGATTTCCTGCCCCAGAGCGTCCCAGTCCTGTGTATACTTTGCCATGACATCCTCTCCCGAAAATAATGTCTATATGAATGTCTGCTCACACACCGAAGGGGTGCAATCGCGTAAAAGCGGCCCTTTTTTACCGCTTTTATGGAATTCATGCAGCAATCAATGGATATCTGATCCGGCATGCCGGATCAGCGGGCGCGAGCTTTTGCGCCAAGACAAGCAAAAGCCTTGCGCCCGAATAACACAAAAACAAGGAGAAAGCCTTGGCTTTCAAGCTGTTTTGCGTTATTCGGTACGCATTATATTATAACGGTTCCACTAAGAAAAAACAAGTGTATTCTAAAATTCCCGAGGGAATGACTGCCGTTTGGCCGGCGGGAAAGACTTGCAATTGGGGAAAAATTGTGGTATCCTGATAAAAAGTATCAAACAGAAGGAAAAGGAGGCACTGCCATGGATATCCATGAATCCGGGGAAATGTACCTGGAAGCAATTTTAGTACTGAGCCAGAAAAGCGGGTTCGTCCGGGCCATTGATGTAAGCGAGTATCTGGGGTATTCCAAGCCCAGTGTTTCCCGGGCCATGGGAATCCTGCGTCAGGGAGGCTACATCACCGTGGACAAGGACGGCGCCATCACCCTGACGGAAACCGGCAGCCTCCTGGCGGGAAAGATCTATGAACGGCACACGGTGCTCAGCCGTCTGTTGGCCCGTCTGGGGGTATCCCAGGAGACCGCCTCCGCCGACGCCTGCAAGATCGAGCATGCCATCAGCGACGAGTCCTTTGAGGCCATCAAGCGGTATGCGTCCACGCTGGATCCGGCCGAGCCCTTTGGGGAATAAAGAACGCTGCCCCGGCTCTTAACTGAGCCGGGGCAGCGGCGTTTTTACTGATCCAGCAGCTTTTCGATGTCCGCTTTGGGCATGTAGCCTACGGCTTTGGCGGCGGGCTTTCCGTCCTTCATCACCACCAGGGTGGGGATGCTGACGATGCCGAACCGGGCGGCCAGCTCCATTTCCTCGTCCACGTTGATTTTGCCTACCACAATGTCCTCCCGCTCTTCGGCGATCTGAGCCACCAGGGGGGCGATCATCCGGCAGGGGCCGCACCAGGTGGCCCAGAAGTCCAGCAGGACAGGCTTTTGGGAAGCGACGACCAGCTGCTCAAAATTGTCTTTGGTAATGTGTAATTCAGACATGGGGCATACTCCTTTTGCTGTTTTCTTTTAGTATACCCCAACAGGAACCCGGATGCAATAAAAAGTTCCCGGGAAGAATCATTTGACATTCGGACGCATACCTGTTATGATGCGGACAAAAAAGGAGGGCTTGGCAAATGGGTGCATGCAATGGAAACTGCGGCAGCTGCGCCGGCTGCGGCCGGGCGCTGGAGCTGACGGGGCCGGAGATCGATTTTTTAAAGCTGCTGGGGCAGTACGCCTTTCTGCCTGTGGCAAGAAAGCGGGAGGATCCTGCGCCGGTATACCCGGAAGGGGAGAACCGGGAGGAAGCAAGCCGGGTGCTTCTCTGCCTGGAAAAGAAGGGGCTGATCTGCTTAGACTTTGACGCGCCCCTGAGGGGGGTGCCGGAGGAAGCCTATGAGGGCTATCCCATCCGGGGCAGCATGGCTCTGACCGCCCGGGGACAGACGGTGCTGGAGCTGATGGAGTATCAGGGCGTTCAGGAAGGATAGAGCGGATTTGGAGAATGCCCAATTTAGTAATTGCGCTGGCGCGGGAGTTGCCAAGGCTTGAAAGGTGTAAAGGGAGCCGGTCCGTAGGGCCTGAGGGATTGTGCGGTACAATGTACGAATTCGCCCGCACTCCGGCAAAGTGGGAACATTCTGACGCATCAATCCCTCCGAGCAGGCTTCGCCTGCCCACCTCCCTTTACACAAGGGAGGCTGGTGCTCGTCTGTATACTTCTACGTTGAAACTACCTTTTTCAGCACCCTGCCCCCTTTACACAAGGGGCCTTGGCTGATTCCTTTATTTGCAATTTGGATTTGAGGGCATGTTATAATGAATGAAAACCGTATTCTATCTTCGGAAGAATGGGCTGCCTTTCGCGAAGTATTTGAACAACTAGGTTATGTTAACCGGGATTCCGTTACACGATTTGTGGATACCCGTCTGAACAAGACCTACGATGTCTTTCTTCTTGATGGAAGCCTTGTGCTGAAAAAAGCGGACCGGGACAAAGAAAAGTACGACAAATACTTCGCCGGTCACGATTTCGCGGTGCCTCCCATTTATGATTCGTTTCAGATTGGGGACGCGCGCTGGGTCACGATGCCGTATATAAAAGGATCAGACGCCAGATATTGTACGGTCGAGGACGCTGGGCGGGTTGGAAAGGAACTGGCGAAAATCCAGAGCCATTATCTGAGCATGGATGCCCATTATGAAGCATGTAAACGTTACTTTGACCGAAATGTGCTGGGATTTTGGAACCGGGTCAGTTCCTATTTTCCCGCGTACCAGGATGTTTTCCCGCTTGTTCAGACTCGTTTCTTTGCCGCGCCCCGTACCCTGATTCACGATGATCTCCTTCCCATCAATGTGCTTTTGAACGGGAAAGACGTCTGGCTGATTGACTGGACATATGCCGAGATGCTGCCCTACTTTTTGGATTTGGGGCGATTCGCGTTTGTTACGGACGAGAATGGAGAGCGGTTTCTTTCTGACGAAGCCGCCGCTGCTTTTTTTGACGCCTATTACGCGGCCATGAGCAACAACCCAAGCTTCAAGATGGAAAAGCGGGATTTTCTTTTGGACGCGGCGATCTCGGCTTTTTGTCAGTATTCCATGTTTGTTTTTTATGATAATACTGGCAAGGTTACAGAGTCGGCGAATTATCAATTTTTACAGAAGATTCTTGCGTATCTGTTAAAAAAGTGAGTTTGGTAAATTCGGCATGGCGCGGCAAAGCCCTTTTTATTTTTTGGGTTGATTGTGGAAGCGTTTGTTGATATAATGTGTTCTCGTGAGCACAGATGTTTGTCTGTGGAAGAAAGAAAAGCGGGATGGAGCTTATGAATTGGAAGGAATACCGCACCGGGGTCCGCCAGGGGCTTCCGGTGGGAATGGGATATTATTCTGTCAGCTTTGGCTTTGGGGCCATGGCGGTGACCATGGGGGTACGGGCCTGGGAGGCTGCCTTGATCTCCGCCGCCAATATGACCAGCGCCGGTCAGTTTGCCGGGCTGACTTTGATTGCCGCGGGGGCGGCTTTGTGGGAAATGGTGCTGACCCAGCTGGTAATCAACAGCCGCTACGCCCTGATGAGCATGGCCCTGAGCCAGCGGATGGGGGAGAGGATCGGCTTTTGGCCCCGGCTGTTTGTTGCCTTTTTCAATACCGATGAGATCTTCGCCCTGGCCATGGCCCGGAAGGAGCCTTTGACGACGCCTTACTTTCTGGGGCTGGCGGTTCTGCCCTTCCTGGGATGGACCCTGGGCACCTTGTGCGGCGGGGTGCTGGGGTCGGTGCTGCCGGAATTTTTGGGGGCGGCTTTGGGCGTGATGCTGTACGGCATGTTCATCGCCATTGTGGTGCCCGCTGCCAGGGGGGAGCGGACGATTCTGCTGGCGGTGGCGCTGGCCCTTGCCTGCAGCTGTCTGTTTGCCTGGACCCCGGGGCTGAAGGAGGTTTCCTCCGGCCTTGCCATTGTGGCCTGCACGGTCATCGCCGCGGCGGTGTGCGCCTGGCGATTTCCCATCCAGGAAGAAGAGGAGGCGGCGGTATGATCTATCTGTACATCCTGACCATGGCCCTGACCACCTATCTCATTCGGGTGCTGCCTTTGACTATCTTCCGCAAGCCCATCAAAAGCAGATTTATACGGTCCTTTCTCCACTACGTACCCTACTGCTGCCTGACGGCCATGACCTTTCCGTCTATCTTAAGCAGCGCCGGCTCTGTCCTCAGCGGCGGGGCGGCCTTGGTGGTGGCGGTGATCCTGGCCTACCGGGGGAAGGGACTGATGGTGGTGGCCCTGAGCAGCAGCGCCGCCGTGCTGGTAACCCAGGGGCTTATGAGCCTGATTGGGTGATTTTGGAAATGTAAAATTAATGTGTATTCCTCTCGGTTTGGCTTGACTAACCGAGAGGCTTTTGCTATAATGCAGCGCGAAGAGGGAGTAGTCGGCGCGGGAAACGCGGGGAGGAATCGACATACTGGGTATTCCCCGGTTCCGCCTGAAATGACGAGACTTTTGCCGCCGGCCCGGTCTTCCGTTTTTTTGACTTTCGTGCCGGCTGGATTCGTGTACGGAGGTTATTTTCTATGGGGATCGGAGAATTGCTGCTGCTGGCAGTGGGCGTGAGCATGGACGCCTTTGCCGTATCGGTGTGCAAGGGACTGGCGATGAAAAAAGTCACCTGGAAGCAGGAACTGACCTGCGGAGTCTGGTTCGGCGGCTTTCAGGCCTTGATGCCCACCATCGGCTTCTTCCTGGGCACCTTGTTTGCCGACGCCATTCAGGCGGTGGATCACTGGGTGGCCTTCATCCTGCTGGCCATCATCGGCGGGAATTTGCTGAAGGAAGCCTTTGACAAGGAGGAAGACTGCGAAGCCAATGGGGACATGTCTGTCAAGACCATGTTCGTTATGGCGGTGGCCACCTCCATTGACGCTTTGGCGGTGGGAATCTCCCTGGCCATGGCGGGCGATGTGAACATCTGGCTGGCGGCGCTGTTCATCGGCCTGTGCACCTGCGCCCTGTCCTCTCTGGGGGTCAAGGTGGGCAATGTGTTTGGCAGCCGGTACGAAAAGAAGGCCCAGATGGCCGGCGGACTGATCCTGATCCTGCTGGGAACAAAGATCCTGCTGGAACACCTGGGGGTCCTGGTATGATCCGCACGGAAAAAAGGCTTCGGCTGTGCGCGGTGCTGATCGCCTGCAACCTGGTTTTTATCTGGGGCAATTCCCTGCTTCCCGGAGAGGTGTCCGGCGCCTTCAGCGACTGGGTGAAGGGAATTCTGGAGACGCTGATCCCGGGAGAGGGGACAAGCGGGGACGGCGGCGGACTGCTGCGAAAAGCGGCCCACTTCACGGAATTTGCCTGCCTGGGCATGCTGCTGACCTGGCGGTTCGGCATGCTGGGAAAGAAAGGGCCTTGGCCCTTCCTGCTGGGCATGGCGGCCGCCTGCCTGGACGAGACCATCCAGATCTTCGTCCCTGACCGGGGGCCGGGAGTGCTGGATGTGTGCATTGACTGCTGCGGCGTGGCGGCAGGTATGACCCTGGTGCTTTTGGGGCATACCTATAGGAAAGGAAAACGAAATGATAACCAAGAACATGGAGGAAATCTGATATGAAGAAGATGATTGCGATTACGCTGGCTTTGGCCATGATGATGACGATGCTGGCTGCCTGCGGAAGTTCAGGCGGAACGGAGGAAACCACCACCCAGACCACCGTGGAAACCACTGTCCCGGCGGTTACGGTTGAAGGCACTTTGGAAGAACTGCTGAACAAGATCGTGGAAGAGCAGCCCGTGGAGTTTTCCGGCGCTGTTATGCCCATTGATCTGACCGACACCACCGAGGACGGGCTGTATTCCATTAAGTACTACACCGGCCTGGACAGCGCCGACGAGATCACCGAGGCGGCGGCTTTTGAGCCGATGATGGGTTCCATCGCCTTTTCCATGGTGATGGTTCGGGTGAATTCCGAGGTGGAG
Source organism: uncultured Oscillospiraceae bacterium (assembly GCA_944385535.1). GTDB lineage: Bacteria > Bacillota > Clostridia > Oscillospirales > Oscillospiraceae > Faecousia. The sequence goes on along the minus strand of CALWXR010000010.1, from coordinate 5,225 downwards.
CCCCAGAGCGTGGCGCAGGCCATGAAGGACGGCATCGACCCCCGGAAGTGGATCTGCGTCCAGGCGGACGACGTGCTGGCGGCGGGCTACGGCGATGTGGTCATGTATATCATGCTGGACAGCGGCCTGGAGCTGACCGCCCAGTCCTTTGTGGACGCCTTCCAGAAGGTAGTCGGCGGAGAGCTGGACTTCGTGATCTGAGTTTTAGAAAAAAGGCAGCGGCGGGAGCCGCTGCCATTTTGGTATGGGAGGTAATCCATGGTTTTTTCCGGCATCCCTTTTTTATACTACTTTCTCCCGGCTGTCTTTGGGGTCTATTTCCTGGTTCCCCGGAGAATGAAAAATCTGGTGCTGCTGATCGCCAGCCTGATTTTTTACGGCTGGGGAGAGCCGAAAATGCTGTTTTTGATGGTGTTTACCATTGCCCTGTTTTACCTGTGCGGGCTGGCTATGGAGCGGGCCCGGGGGCAGTGGAAGCGGTTCTGGCTTCTGGTCAGCGTGGTGGTCAGCGTGGCCCTGCTGGCGATTTTTAAATACGCGGACTTTTTTATTTCCAGCTTCAACCAGGTGACCGGGCTGAGCCTGCCCCTGCTGAAGCTGGCCCTGCCGGTGGGCATCAGCTTTTACACCTTTCAGTGCCTGAGCTATACCATCGATGTGTACCGGGGCACGGTGCCCGCCCAAAAGAATCCGATCAGCTTCGGCGCCTATGTGGCCCTGTTTCCCCAGCTGATCGCCGGGCCCATCGTCCGGTACGTGGATGTGGCCCGGGAACTGGAAAACCGGAGTCACAGCTGGGAAAACGCCTGGCTGGGTCTGCGCCGGTTTCTGGTGGGCCTGGGGAAAAAGGTGATCTTGGCGGACAACTTTGCTCTGCTGATTGAGGTGTTCCGGGACAGCGGGGAGAAAAGCGTGCTGTTTTACTGGATGTACGCCATTGCTTTTACACTGAATATCTACTTTGACTTTTCCGCCTATTCCGACATGGCCATCGGCCTGGGACGGATTCTGGGGTTCCACTTTTTGGAGAATTTTAACTACCCCTACCTGTCCAAAAGCGTAACGGAATTCTGGCGGCGGTGGCATATGAGCCTTGGCACCTGGTTCCGGGATTATGTGTATATCCCCCTGGGAGGCAGCCGGGTGAGCGGGGGGAAATGGGTGCGCAACATCCTGACGGTTTGGATGCTCACCGGCCTTTGGCACGGGGCCGCCTGGAATTTTGTGCTCTGGGGACTGGTGTTCGCCCTGCTTCTGCTGGCGGAAAAGTGGATCCCCGGACTGCAAAGGCTGCCCGGAATTCTGCGCCATGGATATGTGCTGCTGGCGGTGATGTTCAGCTTTGTGCTGTTCAATGCCGGGAGCCTGGCCCAGGCCGGGGAGGATCTGGGCTGTATGCTGGGCCTGGGCGGTCTGTCCCTTACTTCGGCGGAAACCTGGTACTATCTGAAAAGTTATGCCCTACTGTTCCTGTTGGGCATCCTGGGAGCCACCCCTCTGGTGAAAAACGCCGGGGAGAAGATCCGGGTCACCAAGGCGGGGCCGGTGCTGGAAGCTGCCATGGCGGCGGCGCTGCTGCTGGTGTGCACTGCCTATCTGGTGGACGGCTCCTTCAGCCCGTTTTTGTATTTCCGGTTTTAATAAGGAGGAAGCATGAAACAAAAAATCTCTGTTTGGATCCTCCTGATCCTTTGGGGCGGCCTGGTCCTGGGGTGCTGGTTTGGGCCCCGGGAGGCGGTTTCAGACGCGGAACGCCGCCCCCTGGCCCAGATGCCGGAGCTGACGCTGGATACTCTGCTGGACGGCAGCTTTATGGAGGATTTTGAAAGCTTTTCTTTGGATCAATTTCCGATGCGGGACGGCTTCCGAAAGCTCAAATCCCTGTTCCATTATTACGGACTGAACCAGAGCGACAACAACGGAATTTACCTGGCGGAAGGCTCGGCCGCCGCCCAGGAATATCCCCTGGAGGAAAGCTCCCTGCGCCATGCCCTGGAGCGATTTGCGTATATTTATGACACCTATCTGAAAGACAGCGGCGGCAAAATCTATTCCGCGGTGGTCCCGGACAAGGGATACTACCTGGCGGAGGAAAGCGGCCATCTGGCTATGGACTATGAGGCTTTGTTTTCCGGGATGGAAGAGGGGATGCCCTGGGCGGAGCACATCGATCTGACGGATACCTTAAGCGCCGGCGACTACTACCGCACCGACACCCACTGGCGGCAGGAGAATTTGATCCCCGCCGCCCAAAGGATCAGCCAGGCCCTGGGCGTCGCCGGGCCGGAGGCGGAGGATTACACCGTAACCGCCCTGGACCGGCCCTTCTACGGGGTGTACTACGGTCAGGCGGCCCTGCCTATGGAGCCGGATAGCATCTGCCTGATGGAAAATGCGACGCTGGACGGGTGTACCGTCTACGACTATGAGACGGGCAAGACCGGGGATGTTTACGATGAGAGTAAGCTCACCAGCAAGGATCTGTATGACGTCTATCTGTCCGGCGCCCGGGCCCTGCTGACCATTGAAAATCCCAACGCGTCCACAGACCGGGAACTGGTGATCTTCCGGGATTCCTTCGGCAGCGCCATGGCCCCCCTGCTGGTGGGGGACTATGCCAAGGTGACGCTGGTGGATCTAAGGTATATCAGCGGAAGCCTTCTGGGGGAATATCTGGAATTTGACGATCAGGATGTGCTGTTCCTATTCAGCACCCTGGTGCTGAACAACAGCGCCTCTTTGAAGTGAGGAACGCGGCCCTCCCCGAACGGGACGGCCGCGTTTTCTCTTCCGGGGGAATTATGAAAGATATCTTAAATTTTTTGTCGAAACGTTGTATTTCCGTAAAAGTATGGTATGATGCTTTCAGATGGAATTGTTGCTTGGAGGGAACCGGCGGTGAGCGTTAAAAAGAAGATTCTGCGGGTGTTTCTGGCTGTGCTGCTGATCTGCGCGCTGGCGGCGGCAGGGGGATACGGCTATGCCTGGTATCTGAATAACCATTTTTTTGTGGAGGGAGCGGCCTATCCTATCAACGCGGAACAGCTGGACCTGCGGGGAGAGGAGATTTCCTTCGAGCATTATAACGCGGTGCGCGCCCAGCTGCCAGAGTGCCATATTCTGTGGGATGTGCCCTTTCAGAACAGCAGATACCCAAGCGATAGCAGTACCCTTCAGATATCCGGCCTGTCTCAGGAGGACATGGACGTTCTGCTGACCTATTTCCCCCAGCTGAACACCCTGGACGCCACGGGCTGCGGGGAGTATGCCCGCCTGGAAGAATTTCAGGCGCTGCGGCCGGAATGCCGGGTCATCTACAATGTGGATCTGGGAGGGACCGCGGTAGACCATGAGGCCAAAGAAGTAACGCTAAACCATGGCGAGTGTGATTATGATACCCTGACGGCCAATCTGAAGCATCTGCCCGACCTGGAACAGCTGACTCTGCGAAAGACGGAGCTGAGCCTGGAGCAGATCCGGCAGCTGGAAGCGGACTATGACCAGGTGAACGTTTCCTATACCGTGGAGGTGCTGGGACGGGAATACGACTGGGATACCGGGGAACTGGATTTGTCGGATCTGACCTCTGAACAGGTGGACGTCACGGCGGAAAAGCTGACCATGCTGCCCCACTTGACCATCGTGGAGCTGATGGATAGTCAGGGCGTACTTCATCTTTCCTGGGAAGAGATCCAGTGCCTGCAGGTATCGGCGCCCAACGCCTTTTTCCACTTTACCGTGGAGGTGCTGGGCCGGGAATACGACACCCAGACCCGGGAGCTGGATCTGTCGGATCTCACCTCTGAGAATGTGGACGCCGTGGCCCAGAAGCTTGCCATGCTTCCCAATCTGGTCTATGTGGAGCTGGCGGACGACAGCGGAACAAGCCAATTGACCCGGGAGGAAGTGAAGCGGCTGAAGCAGGCCGCCCCCGATGCCTCCTTCCACTATGTGTTTGATTTTTACGGGGAGCGGATCTCCACCACCGATTCCCAGGTGTATATCCAAGACAAGAATATCGGCGACGAGCATATTGAGGAGGTCCGGCTGGCCCTTGATGTGATGGACAGCAGCTGCCAACGCTTTGTGCTGGATAACTGCGGGATTTCCAACGAGCTTCTGGCGCAGCTTCGGGAGGAATACCGGGATACCACCAAGGTGGTCTGGCGGGTAGCGTTCGGCGAGGGCAGCGCCCTGACAGACGCGGAGATCATCCGCTGCGCCTTTGACCTGGTGGACGACAACAGCGCCAATCTTTATTACTGCGAGGACGCCCGGTTTTTGGACATCGGCCACAACGAGTGGCTGGACAGCGTGGACTTTGTGGCGGGGATGAAGAGCCTGGAATACGTGATCGTATCCGGCGCGCCCATCCGGGATCTGACGCCCTTCTCCAATTGCAAAAATCTGAAGTTCCTGGAGCTGGCCTTTTGCGGATATGTGAAGGATCTGACGCCGCTGGCCGCCTGCAAAAAGCTGCAGATGCTGAATATCAGCAATACCCAGGTTCGGGACTTATCGCCCCTGGATGAGCTGCCGATGACCCACCTGTGCGCCCGGCTGAATCCCGGCGGCGGAAGCCGGGTGTCTGGCAAGGAGCAGAAGCGGTTCCAGGAGCAGCATCCGGATTGCTGGGCCACCTTTACCGGGTCGCAGCCCTACGGCTCCGGCTGGCGTTACGACAAGGATCAGATCACGCCCCTGCCCCAATATGCCCTGCTGCAGCAGGTGTTCCGCTATCACATCACGCCGCCGCCCAACAACGGCGGCTGGTATCTGGAAGAGATAGAGGCGGAAATCGAGGCGGAAGTGGAAGCCTAAAAACATCCCGGCCGGAAAGACGGGATCAAGCCATCAATAAACCCCAGTTTTGCTTTACGCAAAACTGGGGTTTATTGATGGCTTGAAATAAGCCGTTATCACGATTTATTCAGCAGCAATATAAAAAACGACGCATAACACACAATGGTCATGCGTCGCTTTTATCAGCAACCTGTATATCTCAGCATAGATGATACCGTTGTCCCAAAGAAGAAGCCCTCTCGTCGCGCAATGCGTCCCATGGAGGGAACCGGATGGCATTATTCTCACCTGGAATGCAAAAAGGTATATGGCTATCAAATACATGCTGCCATTGCCAGCACAGGAAGCAGCACATTGTGCTACAGTCTGCGCCGTTGCTGCCCAGAACATGGAACGAAAGTGGATATGACTGTGGAAGTGAT
>CALWXR010000009.1 GCA_944385535.1 uncultured Oscillospiraceae bacterium | reverse complement strand
ACTTAGGTGTTTTCCTTTTGGGGTATGGTTTTCCGTTTCCTGTTGCCCGGCGTTTAGAGACTTTTACAAGTTCCTAATTTACAAAAGGTTTCCAGGATCCTGAGACCCACATTGCCGCTTTTTTCCGGGTGGAACTGACATCCGAACAGGTTCCCCCGCTCCACGGCGGCGGTGATGGGAATGCCGTAATCCGTCACCGCGGCCAGGGAATCTTCACAGCCCCGGGCAAAATAGGAGTGGACAAAATACACATACTGCCCATCCACTCCTTCCAGCAGCCGTCCCTGCTTCACCTGGAGCCGGTTCCAGCCCATATGGGGGATCTTCAGTTCCCGGGGCAACCGGCCTTCCATAGCAACCACCTGTCCCGCGAGCAGTCCCAGGCCATCATGTTCCCCGTATTCATAGCTTTTCTCAAACAGCAGCTGCATGCCCAGGCAAATGCCCAGCAGGGGTTTTCCCGCCGCCGCCTGCTGCCGGACCAGCTCATCCAGGCCGGACTGCCGAAGCTTCTTCGCCGCGTCCTCAAAGGCGCCCACCCCGGGCAGCACCAGCCGGTCCGCCCGGGACAATGCCGCCGGATCGCCGCTGACAAAGGCCTCCTGACCAATGGCGCGGAAGGACGACTGCAAGGAAAACAGGTTCCCCACCCCATAGTCAATGATGCCGACCATTACAGCACCCCCTTGGTAGAGGGGATTGTGTCGCTGCCGTCCAAGGCAACCGCCGCTTTCATGGACCGGGCCAGAGACTTAAAGGCCCCCTCCACAATGTGGTGGGCGTTTTTCCCCGCCAGCTGCTTCAGGTGCAGGCTCATGGGGCAGTTCCGGGTAAAGGCCAGGAAAAATTCCTCCACCAGTTCCGTATCAAAGCTGCCGATCTTCTCCGTGGGGATCTGCAAATCGAAGCACAAGCAGCTTCTGCCGGAGATATCCACCGCGGAGAGAATCAGCGCCTCGTCCATAGGCAGCAGGAAGGAGCCGTATCGGGTAATGCCCCGCTTGTCAGCCAAAGCTTCCCGGAAGGCCTGACCCAGGCAGATGCCGATATCCTCTACGCTGTGGTGGTCGTCCACCTGGGTATCTCCCACACAATGTACGCTTAAATCAAATTTTCCATGGGCGGCAAACAAGGTGAGCATATGATCCAGAAAGCCGCAGCCGGTTTGGATCTGGCTTTTTCCGCTGCCGTCTAAGTCCAGGGACAGGGTAATGTCCGTTTCCGCCGTCTTTCGGCGCAGTTCACAGCTTCTCATATCAGCACCTCTTTCAGGGTTTGGATCAGCATGTCCATCTCTTCCGGTCTGCCAATGGTGATGCGGTTATACTGGCAGATCCGCTGGGCCGTAAAGTGGCGAACCAGAATGCCCCGGTTTTTCAATTCCCGGTACAGCGCGCCGCCGTCCATTTTCTCAGTCTTTGCAAAAAGGAAATTGGCCTGGCTGGGCAGCACCTGAAAGCCCAGCGCTTCCAGGGCCGCTTTGGTCCGGCGGCGGGTATCCATGATCTCCCGGCACCGCTGCCGGTAGTATGCTTCCTCATCCACCGTAGCGGCCCCCAGCAGCTGGGTCAAGGTGTTCACATTATAGGGGTTGGTGGAATACTGAAGCTTTTCCAGATCGGCGATGATGGCTCTGCCGGCAAAGGCGTAGCCCAGCCGTCCCCCCGCCAGACACCGGGACTTGGAAAAGGTGCGGACAACCAGCAGATTGTCATAGTCTTTGATCAGGGGCAGGCAGCTTTCTCCGCCGAAATCCACATAGGCCTCGTCGATCACCACCACAGCATCCGGGTTGGACTTCAGAATCTGCCGGATCTGCTCCACCGGGATGCTCATGCCCGTAGGGGCGTTGGGGTTGGCGATGACGATCATCTTGTTTTGATGGCAGTAATCCCGGTAGTCCAGGGTAAAATCCTCTTTCAGAGGGATCTGTTCATAGGGCAAACCATGGAGCTGGGCAAACACGCCGTAGAATCCATAGCTGATATCCGGGAACACCACCCCGGCCCCGCCAAAGGCCATAAAGGCAAAGTTCAGCGCCTCGTCAGAGCCGTTGGAGAGGAATATATTCTCCGGCTCCACCTGATACAGCCCCGCCAGCTTTTCCTTCAGCCTTTTGGCGGTGGGGTCGCAGTACAGCCGCAGCCCCTCCACCGCCTCCCGGCTCACCGCTTCCGCTACGGACGGGGCCGGAGGGTAGGGAGACTCGTTGGTGTTCAGCTTGATGTATCGCTTGTCCCGGGGCTGCTCTCCGGGGGTGTAGGCCTCCAGGGCCTCATATTTTCCGGCGAGAAATCGACTCACAGCCCTCCCTCCTTTCGGATCAGGACGCTGTTTCCATGACCCCGCAGTCCCTCCTGTTCCGCGAAAAAGGCGATGTCCTCCGCGGCCTGGCTGAAGGCCTGGGGGGTATAATAGGTAAACTGACTCTTCTTTACAAAGTCGTCCACGCTTAAGGGACTGGAAAACCGGGCGGTGCCGGAGGTGGGCAGGGTGTGATTGGGCCCGGCAAAGTAGTCCCCCAGGGCTTCCGGGCAGCTTCTGCCCAGGAAGATGGAACCGGCGTTTTTCACCGCTTCCAGATAGTCGAAGGGGTTGTCCACCATCAGCTCCAGATGCTCCGGAGCAATTTCATTGGCAATGTCAATGCCCGCTTTCAGGTTGTCCGCCACAATGATCTTGCCGTTATTTTCAATGGAAGCCCGGGCAATCTCCGCCCGGGGAAGCAGAGGGATCTGCCGCTCCAATTCTTCCGCCACCGCCTGGGCAAGCTTTTCACTGTCGGTGACCAGCACCGCGCTGGCAAGCTTATCATGCTCCGCCTGGCTTAATAGATCCGCCGCCACATGCTTTGGGTCGCTGGCGCCGTCCGCCACCACCAGGATATCACTGGGCCCGGCAATCATGTCAATGGACACCAGACCGAACACCTGCTTTTTGGCCTCCGCCACAAAGGCATTGCCGGGGCCTACAATCTTATCCACCTTGGGAACGCTTTCCGTGCCGTAGGCCAGGGCGGCCACAGCCTGGGCCCCGCCCACCTTGAAGATCTGATCCACCCCGGCGATTTTCGCCGCCGCCAGAATTACCGGGTTCACTTTTCCGTCCTTTCCGGGGGGCGTTACCATAACGATTTGGGCGCATCCGGCAATCTTGGCGGGGATGGTATCCATGAGCACGGTGGAGGGATAGGCGGCGGTGCCCCCGGGAACGTAAATGCCCACCTTTTCAATGGGGGTCACCTTCTGTCCCAGGAGGATCCCCGGCCGGTCGGCGATGACAAAGCTGTTTCGCACCTGCTTTTCGTGGAAATGGCGGATGTTCTCCGCCGCCCGCTCCAGAATGGCCAAAAACTTCGGGTCAACGGAGTCAACCGCCTCCAAGATCTCCTGCCGGGAGACGGCCAGGCTTTCCAGCTTGGCTCCGTCAAATTGTTCTGTATACGCCCGCAGGGCCTGATCCCCCTGGGCGCGAACCATACTTAGAATTTCCGATACCACCGCCGCCACATCCACAGCTGGGGTGACCCGGGCGAAAATCTCCTCATTGGCCGTCTGGCCGTATTTCATGATCCGAATCACGACTTTCCCTCCATTTGCTCTCTTAAGCTCCCGCAAATCCGGTTGATGGATTGCTCCTTGAATTGATAGGCGGCCACATTGGCGATGAGCCGGGCGCTGATGGGGACGATCTCCTCGTACACCATCAAATCATTTTCCCGCAGGGTGACCCCCGTCTCCACAATGTCCACAATCACATGACTCAGCCCCAGAATGGGCGCCAGCTCAATGGAACCGTTTAAGTGAATGATGTCAATATCCCGGCATTTGCCGCTGTAGTACCGCTGGGCAATGTTGGGGAATTTGGTGGCGACCTTCAGGGTTTTCCCCACCGGCTCCCGAAAATCCTTTTTCCCCGCAACCGCCATGCGGCATTTTCCCATGTTCAGATCCAGCAGCTCATATACATCCGGGGCGTATTCCAGCAGAATGTCCTTTCCCACGATCCCAAGATCCGCCGCCCCACGCTCTACATAAATGGCTACGTCCGAGGGCTTCACCCAGAAATACCGGACGTTCTTTTCCGGATTCTCAAAAATCAACCGCCGTCCCGGATCCTCCAGGGCCGGACAGGGGTAGCCGCTGTTTTTCAGCATGGCGTAGGCCTTTTCTCCCAGCCTTCCCTTGGGCAGGGCAATGTTCAGCATATCCATAATTACCTGCCCTCCCCGTTTCTCAGATCCACCAGGTGCTTCCACCGTCTTTCCCGGGGCGTCTCCCGGGCTACCAGCACGCTGCCCTTTTTCGCCGCCTCCTGGGCGGCGGCAATGAGCGCGCAGGTATCCACAGAGCCGTCATGGAGGATCAGCGTATCCACATCCAGCATATTCTCCTGCTGGTGCAGCTCCTGGAGCAGATCCAGGTAAATGGCAAAGCCAATGGCCCGGCAGCGCTTCCCCATTTTCCGGGCCAGGGCATCATACTGTCCTCCGGAGAGCACGCTTTCCGGCACCCCTGCCAGATATCCCCGGAACACCACGCCGCTGTAATAGCCCAAATCGCTGCCTACGGAAAAATCCAGCCGGATGGCGTTCTCCCTGCCTTCCAGAATGGCCCACAAGGCCCGCAGTTCAGCCATGGCCTGCCGTTCCCCTTCCGTGGTCAGCACCGCCTCCACCCGCTTCAGCGCCTCCATTCCGCCCCGGCAGGTAAGCAGGGTGGAAAGCTTGCTTACGGCCAACGGATTGCCGCCGCAAAGCCCTTCCAGTTCGTGGCGGTTTTTCCGGCGCAGGCAGGCCATGGCCTGACGCTGCTGCTTGCCGCTTAAGCCGCTGGAGCGAAGCATAGCGCCCACCAGCCCCATGTGGGACAGATTCAGTACATAGGGCTCTCCCAGCAGGGCAAGGCTTTCCGCCGCCAGCAGCACCACCTCGGCGATCTCGTATTCTCCCAGATCGCCCACACATTCCAGTCCCGCCTGCATAATCTCCCGGTAGTCCCGGTAGACGTTTTCGTTATAGTAGGCCTTCTGCACCACCCCGGGGGTCTCCGGAGCGTTTTTCACGATGGATAAGGTCACGTCCGGCTTCAGGGCCATGAGCCTGCCGCCGCTGCCGGAAAAGGTGATGATCTGATCCGATACCAGAAAATCCTTGTTTCGGACGTACAGCTCATATTCTTCAAACCGGCTCATTTTATAGGGGGCGTACCCATAGCGCCGGTAAAGGCTGCGCAAGGCGAAAACCGCCCGTTCTTCATTCTTCCAGATCTGCTCCGTCATGGTACCCCGCTTTCTTGATTCGATCCAGGGCCGTGCGGTAGCCGCCGCCGTAGTTTAAGCACCGGTTCACCCGGCTGATGGTGGCGGAGCTGGCGCCGGTGGCCTGAGAAACCTCCAGATAATTGCTGCCTTCATCCAACAGGCAGGCCACCCGGAACCGCTGGGCCATAGCCTGCAATTCCTTGATGGTAGCCACATCCTCAAAAAACAGCCGGCACTCTTCTATGGTTTTCAGGGACAAAATCGCCTGATAAAATTCTTCCTCGCCGGGATGTCGGATTTTACCCATAACAATATTCCTTTCTCAGCATCGGTATTGGTTTCCTGCTTGCTATACTTTATCACTTTAGTCTATTAAAGTCAATACTTGTTTTTGTAAATTCTTTCTCCCAGTTTGGGTGCATTTCCAACGGACACCTGTCTTTATCCAGAAAACATTTTTTCTTCTTCTCCTATTGACCTGGGCTTTTGCCGGTGCTAAAATAGGTAACGATCTTGAAAAAAGCTGCGAGGTGCTATCTATGGAAAGAAAAAATATAGACTGGGGCAATCTGGGATTTAACTACGTGCAGACCGATATGCGCTATGTCTCCAATTTTAAAAACGGCGCCTGGGATGACGGCTGTCTGACCGACCAGGCAAACATCACCATGAGCGAATGTGCCTGCGTTCTGCAATACGCCCAGACCTGCTTTGAAGGCCTGAAGGCCTACACCACGGAAAACGGCCACATCGTCTGCTTCCGGCCGGATCTGAACGCCTCCCGGATGGCAGATTCCGCCCGGCGTCTGAAAATGCCCGTGTTCCCCGAGGACCGGTTTGTGGAAGCAGTGGTGGAGACCGTCCGGGCCAACGCCCAGTGGGTTCCCCCCTACGGCTCCGGCGCAACGCTCTACGTCCGTCCCTTTATGTTCGGCAGCGACGCCATCATCGGCGTAAAGCCCGCCACCGAGTATCAGTTCCGGGTATTCGTCACCCCGGTGGGCCCCTACTTCAAGGGCGGCGCCAAACCGGTAACCGTGCGGATCTCCGACCTGGATCGGGCCGCCCCCAGAGGCACCGGCCATGTAAAGGCGGGACTGAACTACGCCATGAGCCTGTACAACATCGTGGACGCCCACGAGCAGGGCTATGACGAAAATGTGTACGTAGACTCCGCCACCCGCACCCACATTGAGGAGACCGGCGGCGCGAACATTATTTTCATCAAAGGCAATACCCTCGTCACTCCCAAGTCCGACACCATCCTTCCCTCCATCACCCGCCGGAGCCTGCTTTATGTTGCCAAGGAGTACCTGAACATGGAAGTGGAGGAGCGTCCCGTATTCTTAAGCGAAATCGGCGATTTTGAGGAAGCGGGCCTGTGCGGCACCGCCGCCGTCATTTCCCCCATCGGCACCATTGACGATCATGGCACGCTGTACCGCTACGCCGGTATGGGCGATGGCATTCAGAAGCTCTACGATACCCTCACCGGCATCCAAATGGGCCGGATTGAAGCCCCGGAGGGCTGGATCAAGGTCATCGAATAAGCGTTTCCGCCGTCGCCCCCTTTCGTCACAGCGCACAATTATTTCTTAAATCTAAACCGTTTTTTTTCATTCCATCCAAAAGCATATTTCTTTCAAAGACTTTTGTTTTTCTCCGCTTGACACCTAGCAAAACCCATGGTATAATTCACCTCAACATAGCGCACAACGCAATGATGAGGAAAAAGCAGCTCTGATCCCGATCACAGAGAACCGCCGGGTGGTGCGAGGCGGCGACGGATGGGCTGTATACTGGCCTCTGAGCGGCCGTTCTGAACAAGTTCTTTCAGTAAGACGGACGGAGCCCGACCGATACAGCGGGAGACGGTTGATAGATCGTCCTGAGTGGCCGCTTAGGCGGCAAAAAGAGTGGTACCGCAAGGTTTTTCGATTGTGAAGACCCTGTCTCTTTCTAGCCAAAGAGACAGGGTCTTTTTACACAGTGCCCCGTCTTTCGGCACGGGGCTGCCCAGGATCAAAGAGAAAGGACAGATACATATGGTAACCATCGACAAGATCTTTCACGCCTCTGTGGTTTTGAAGGACATCATCCGCCCCACCCCCCTGGCCAAGGCCTACGGCATCGCGCCGGAATGCGACCTGTACCTGAAGCCGGAATGCCTGCAGAACACCGGCTCTTTCAAGCTTCGGGGCTCCGGCTATAAGATCGCCATGCTTTCCGAGGAAGAGAAGGCCAAAGGGGTTATCGCCTGTTCCGCCGGCAACCACGCCCAGGGTGTGGCCCTGGCCGCCAGCAAATGCGGGATCCAGTCTCTCATCTGCCTGCCGGACAGCGCCCCCATTTCCAAGGTGGAGGCCACCAAGTCCTACGGGGCTCAGGTGTGTCTGGTATCCGGGGTTTACGACGACGCCTACAACAGGGCGCTGGAGCTGAAGGAAGAACGGGGCTATACCTTTGTCCACCCCTTTGACGATCCCTATGTCATCGCCGGTCAAGGCACCATCGGCCTGGAGATCATGAACGAGATGAGCGATGTGGACGCGGTGATCGTGCCCATCGGCGGCGGCGGATTGATTGCGGGCGTGGCCTGCGCCATCAAGTCCATCAGCCCCCATGTGAAGGTCTACGGCGTCCAGGCGGCGGGCGCCCCCAGCATGTACAACGCGGTGCGGCACGGTCATATGGAGACCTTGGACACGGTTTCCACCATTGCCGACGGCATCGCGGTAAAGAAGCCCGGGGAACTGACCTACCAGATGGTCCAGCAGTATGTGGACGACATCGCCCTGGTATCCGAGGACGAAATCGCCGCCGCCATCCTGGCCCTGATTGAGAAGCAGAAGATGATTGCCGAGGGGGCCGGGGCCGTCTCCGTAGCCGCCGCTATGTTCAATAAGTTCCCCCTCCAGGGCAAGAAGGTGGTCAGCCTGATCTCCGGCGGCAACATCGACGTGACCAGCCTGTCCCGGGTCATTGAGCGGGGCCTGATGAAGTCCGGCCGAAGCACCAGCCTGCTCATTGAGCTGGTGGATAAGCCGGGCCAGCTGAAGGACGTTTCCCGGATCATCGCCGACTGCGGCGGCAATGTGACCAGCGTCCACCACGAGCGCAACGGAGATACCGAGGCCATTTACGGCTGCTACCTGCGGCTGACCCTGGAAACCCGGAACTATGAGCACGTACAGCAGATCACCCACGCCCTTCAGCAGGAGGGCTTCAAAATCATTCCAAAATAATAAAGGAGTAAATGGATATGGACACCACAAAGTACAGCATTGGTTATTATCCCGCCCCCGGCTCCCATTACAAATGGGTACAGAAGGATCACATTGAGAAAGCCCCCCAATGGTGCAGCGTTGACCTACGGGACGGTAATCAAAGCCTGGTGATCCCCATGAGCCTGGAAGAAAAGCTGGAATTCTACCACATGCTGCTGCGGGTTGGGTTCAAGGAGATCGAGGTGGGCTTCCCCGCCGCCTCAGAGACGGAATACGAGTTTCTGCGGACCCTGATCGAACACAACATGATCCCCAAGGACGTGAGCGTCCAGGTGCTGACCCAGTGCCGGGAGCATATCATCCGCAAAACCTTTGACGCCTGCAAGGGCGCGCCCAACGCCATTATCCATTTCTATAATTCCGTATCCGTTGCCCAGCGGGAACAGGTATTCCGCAAGGGCAAGGAGGAGATTAAGAAAATCGCCGTGGAAGGGGCCAAGCTGGTGAAAAAGCTGGCGGCGGAATACGACGGCAACTTCCGTTTCGAGTACTCCCCGGAGAGCTTTACCGGCACCGAGCCGGAATACGCCCTGGAGGTGTGCAACGCGGTGCTGGACGTATTGGAGCCCAGCGAAAACAACAATGTAATCATCAACCTGCCTGTGACCGTGGAAATGAGCATGCCCCACATCTACGCCAGCCAGGTGGAATATATGAGCGAGAATCTAAAGTACCGGGAGCATGTAACCCTTTCCCTCCACCCCCACAACGACCGGGGCACCGGCGTGGCGGATACGGAGCTGGCATTGCTGGCGGGCGCGGACCGGGTGGAGGGCACCCTCTTCGGCAACGGCGAGCGCACCGGCAATGTGGATATCATCACCCTGGCCATGAATATGTACTCCCACGGAGTGGATCCGGAGCTGGACTTCTCCGACATGCCCGCCATCTGCAAGACCTACGAAGAATGCACCCGGATGCACGTATATGAGCGCAGCCCCTACGCGGGCGCTCTGGTCTTTGCCGCCTTCTCCGGCTCCCATCAGGACGCCATTGCCAAGGGCATGACCTGGCGGAAGGAGAAGAATCTCCACCAGTGGACGGTTCCCTACCTGCCGGTGGATCCCCATGACATCAACCGCACCTACGACGCGGATGTGATCCGGGTCAACTCCCAGAGCGGCAAGGGCGGCATCGGGTATCTGCTGGAGCAGGCCTACGGCTACATTCTTCCTCCGAAGATGCGGGAGCATCTGAGCTATCAGTGCAAGAGCGTCTCCGACCACGACCACCGGGAGCTGAAGAGCGAGGATGTGCTGGCAATCTTCATGGACTGCTACCTGAATTTGCAGCACCCCATCGGCATTCACAGAATGTGCTTTACCCAAACCGACGAGGGGGTGGATGCCTCCGTTACCTTCCTGCGCCACGGCCGCCAGACCACCATCCACGCCAGCGGCAACGGCTCTCTGGACGCGGTAAGCAACGCCCTGAAGCAGTACACCGGCAAAAACTACACCCTGACGGTGTACACCGAGCACTCGGTGCAGGAGAAGAGCTCCGGCTCCACCGCCGCCGCTTATATCGGCCTGGAGGATGAAACGGGCCGCATGTTCTGGGGCGCGGGCACGGATACCGACATTATCAGAGCCAGCGTCCACGCCCTTATCGGCGCGTTCAACAATATGCTTAAATCTTGACCCATCCCTGATAAGATAGAATAAAGGAGTGCGTAGTATGGGAATGACCATGACCCAAAAAATCCTCGCCGCCCACGCGGGACTGGACCAGGTTGTTCCGGGACAGCTGATCAGCGCCAAGCTGGACATCGTTCTGGGCAACGACATCACCACCCCGGTGGCAATCAACGAGTTTACCAAAAACGGCTTTACGGAAGTGTTCGACAAGGATCGGATCGCCATCGTCTTAGACCACTTCGTTCCCAATAAGGATATCAAGGCCGCCCAGCAGTCCAAGCAGTGCCGGGAATTCTCCTGCCAGCACTGTATCAGCCACTTCTATGACGTAGGCAAAATGGGCATCGAGCACGCCCTTCTCCCGGAACAGGGGATCGTCACCGCCGGGGACTGCATCATCGGCGCGGACAGCCACACCTGTACCTACGGCGCCCTGGGGGCCTTCTCCACCGGCGTAGGCTCTACGGACATGGCCGCGGGCATGGCAACCGGTACCGCCTGGTTCAAGGTTCCCGCCGCCATCCGCTTCCACTTAAGCGGCCGGCTGCCGAAGAATTGCAGCGGCAAGGATGTGATCCTCACCATCATCGGCATGATCGGCGTAGACGGGGCGCTGTATAAGTCCATGGAGTTCACCGGCCCCGGCGTTGCATCCCTTTCCATGGACGACCGGCTGTGCATCTGCAACATGGCCATTGAAGCCGGGGCCAAAAACGGCATTTTCCCGGTGGATCATGTGACCATGGCCTATATGGAAGGCCGGTGCAAGCGTCAGCCGGTGATCTTCACCGCCGACGAGGACGCCAGCTACGAAAAGACCGTTGAGATCGACTTAAGCAAGATCGTTCCCACCGTAGCCTGTCCCCATCTGCCGGAGAACACCCGTCCCGCCGCCGAGCTTGGGAATATCAAAATCGATCAGGTGGTCATCGGAAGCTGCACCAACGGCCGGATGGAGGACATGGAAGCCGCCTACCGGACGCTAAAGGGACAAACCGTCGCCCCCGGGGTGCGGTGCATCATCATCCCCGCCACCATGGCCATCTACCGGGAATGCGTGGAACGGGGCTATGTCACCGCCTTTATTGACGCGGGCGCGGTGGTCTCCACCCCCACCTGCGGGCCTTGCCTGGGGGGCTACATGGGGATCCTTGCCCAGGGTGAGCGGTGCATTGCCACCACCAACCGGAACTTTGTAGGCCGCATGGGCCATGTGGACAGCGAGGTATACCTGGCAAGCCCCGCCACCGCCGCCGCTTCCGCCCTGACCGGCTGTATCACAACGCCCAAGGAGGTCTGACCATGAACACCCAAGGACATGTTTTCAAGTATCCTGACAATGTGGATACCGATGTGATCATCCCCGCCCGGTACTTAAACACCGCCGACGCCCAGGAGCTGGCAAAGCACTGTATGGAGGACATTGACGCTTCCTTTGTAAGCCGGGTTCAGCCCGGGGACATTGTGGTAGCCGGATGGAACTTTGGCTGCGGCTCCTCCCGGGAGCATGCCCCCCTGGTAATCAAGGCCTGCGGCACCGGCTGCGTCATTGCTAAAAGCTTCGCCCGGATCTTCTACCGCAACGCCATCAACATCGGCCTGCCCATCCTGGAATGCGAGGAAGCCGCCGATGAAATCCAGCCGGGGGATCAGGTGCGCGTGGACTTTGACACCGGCGTCATTACCGATGTCACCACCGGAAAAACCTACCAGGCCGCCCCCTTCCCGGAATTCATCCAGAATATTATTAAAAAGGGTGGATTGCTTGCTTCCCTGAAGGAGATGTGATACAATGAATTTCAACATTGCAGTGATCCGGGGAGACGGCATCGGCCCGGAAATCCTGGAGCAGGCTCTGCTGGTGCTGGACAAAGTGGCCCGGCTGTACGGCCACAGCTTCACCTATACAGATGTTTTCATGGGCGGCTGCGCCATTGACCGGTTCGGCGACCCTCTGCCCCAGGCGGAACTGGACAAATGCCTTGCCTCCGACAGCGTGCTGCTGGGCGCGGTGGGCGGCCCCAAGTGGAACGACGTGCCCGGCTCCATGCGGCCGGAAAAGGGCCTGCTTCGCCTGCGAGCGGGCATGGGGGTCTA
Organism: uncultured Oscillospiraceae bacterium; assembly: GCA_944385535.1. Taxonomy (GTDB): domain Bacteria; phylum Bacillota; class Clostridia; order Oscillospirales; family Oscillospiraceae; genus Faecousia. The sequence goes on along the minus strand of CALWXR010000009.1, from coordinate 44,427 downwards.
CAGCAACAACCGCCCCGCCAAGATCTGGCCCCAGCTGGCCGCCGCCTCTCCCCTGAAACAGGAGATCGTGGACAAGGGCATTGACTTTATCATCGTCCGGGAGCTGATCGGCGGCATCTACTTCGGCAAACACGAGACGGTGGAAGAAAACGGGGAACATCTGGCCATTGACGAGCTGCGCTATTCCGAAAGTGAGATCCGGCGCATTGGCCGCATCGGCTTTGAAACCGCCCGGAAGCGAAACAAACGGCTTTGCAGCGTGGAAAAAAGCAACGTGCTGGATTCCTCCCGGCTTTGGAAGAAGGTCATGACCCAGCTTTCCGAAGAATACCCCGACGTACAGCTTTCCCACATGCTGGTAGACAACTGCGCCATGCAGATCGTAAAGGATCCCAGCCAGTTTGACGTGATCGTCACGGAGAACATGTTCGGGGACATTCTCTCCGACGAAGCCTCCATGATTACCGGCTCCATCGGCATGATCCCCTCCTCTTCCCTGGGCGACGGCTCCCGGGGCCTGTACGAGCCCATCCACGGCTCCGCCCCGGACATTGCCGGTAAAGATATGGCCAACCCCATCGGCACCATTCTGGCCGCCGCCATGATGCTGCGCTACTCCTTTGACCTTCCCGAGGAAGCAAGCTGCATCGAAGCCGCGGTAGGGGCGGTTCTGGATGGGGGCTACCGCACCGGTGACATTCTGTCCCCCTTGGACAGTGGCTGCAAGAAGGTCGGCTGCCGGGAAATGGGCAGCTTGATTATAGAAAACCTGAAGAAAGGATGATGGCATGAAACTATCCGGTTCCGATATCCTTGTCCGCACTTTGATCGAGCAGGGCGTCGATGTGGTATTCGGCTACCCCGGCGGACAGGTCATCAACATCTATGACTCCCTGTATAAGTTCAGCGGCGAGCTGAAGCACGTGCTCACTGCCCATGAGCAGGGGGCTTCCCACGCCGCCGATGGCTACGCCCGCGCCACCGGAAAGGTGGGCGTGTGTATCGCCACCTCCGGCCCCGGGGCCACCAACCTGGTCACCGGCATCGCCACCGCCTACTTAGATTCCGTTCCCCTGGTAGCCATCACCGGCAACGTGCCCAACACCACCATCGGCACCGACGGCTTCCAGGAGATCGACATCACTGGCGTCACCCTGCCCATCACCAAGCACAATTACTTTGTAGGCAGGGTGGAGAACCTGGCGGACACCATCCGGGAGGCCTTCCGATTGGCAAAATCCGGCCGCCCCGGCCCGGTGCTCGTGGACATTCCCAAGGATGTGCAGATCGCCATGGGAGAATACGCTCCCCAGCCTCTGGTTCAGCCGGATCCGGCCCAGCCCGCTAAGGAGATCCGCATTCATCAGGCAGCGGCGTGTATCAACAGCGCCCAGCGGCCCTTTTTGTACTTCGGCGGCGGTCTGATCACCAGCGAGGCCCAGGATGAGCTTCTAGCCCTGGCGGAGCGGATCGACGCGCCCATCGGTTGCTCTTTGATGGGCGTCTCCGGGATCCCCACGGACTATCCCCGGTTTTTGGGCATGCAGGGCATGCACGGTCACTACGCCTGCAGCATGGCCATGCATCACGCGGATGTAATCATTGCCCTGGGCTGCCGGTTCAACGACCGGGTCACCGGCGACCGGGCCAAGTTCGCGGTGGGGACGAAAATCGTCCACATCGACGTAGATGGCGCGGAGCTGGGCAAAACCGTAAATCCCGTCCACGGCCTCCGGGGGGATGTGAAGAAAACATTGCAAAAGCTGCTGCCTTTGGTGAATTCCGCGAAACACCCCGATTGGCAGGCCCAGATCGCTATGCTGCAGGAGGAGGAAGCCGCCGGCTTGGACAGCCGGGAGGGCATGACCCCCCGGAACGTGATCAGCGCCCTGAACCACCGCCTGGGAGAAAACACCCCGGTGGCCACCGATGTAGGCCAGCACCAGATGTGGGCCGCTCAGTACCTGAACCTGAAAACCACCCGCCGGTTTATTTCCAGCGGCGGTCTGGGCACCATGGGCTTCGGCATGGGCGCCGCCATGGGCGCGGCCCTGGGCACCGGCGAACGGACGGTTCTGGTCACCGGCGACGGCAGCTTCGGCATGAACCTGAACGAGCTGGCTACCGCCGTTTCCCACAGGATTCCCCTGGTCATCCTGCTTCTGAACAACGGGGTGCTGGGCATGGTTCGCCAGTGGCAGACCCTGTTTTTTGACAAGCACTACTCCAACACCAACCTGGACGCCCGGCAGACCGACTTTGTGAAGCTGGCCCAGGCGTTCGGCGCCCAGGCAAGCCGGGTTCTGACTTTGGAGGAGCTGGAAGGCGCGTTCACGGAAGCCTTCGCCTGTGACGGCCCCTATCTCATTGACTGCGCCATTGACAAGGACGAGTTCGTTCTGCCCATGCTGCCCCCCGGCGGTTCCATGGATGATATCATTGTAAGGATTGGTGACTGATATGAAGAAATTTACCGTAGCCATTTTGGTCAATAATCAATTCGGCGTTCTGAACCGGGTCACCAGCATGTTCCGCCGCCGTCAGTTTAACATCGCGTCCCTGACCGTGTCGGAGACGGAGTCCGAGGCTTTCTCCCGGATCACCGTCCAGTCCGAAGGGGATGAAATCAAGAAGGAGCAGCTGATTAACCAGCTGTACAAGCTGCCGGACGTGGTATCCGTGGCAGAGCTGGGCGATTTGGAGACCGTCAGCCGGGAGCTGCTGCTCATTAAGGTAAAAAACGACCCGGACGTCCGGGGGGACATCCGTTCCGCCTCCGACGCCTACGAAGGCAAAATGGTGGACTATACCAAGGAGTCCATCATGATCCAAATGGTGGGAGACAGCCGGAAGATCGACAATTTCATCGATCTGATGCGGGATTTTGAGATCATGGAGATCTGCCGCACGGGCATCGTCACCTTGCAGCGAGGCGGCACCACCATTCGCAGGGTCACCAATTTATAATCATTTTCTCTGAGGGAAAACCCTCTGACCCCGCCGGGAAGAGTTCCCGGAAAAAGACTATAAAGATTTATGGGAGGTAACCATTATGAACCGCATTTTCTACCAGCAGGATTGTGATCTGCAGAAGCTTTCCGGCAAGACCGTAGCCATCATCGGCTATGGCTCCCAGGGTCACGCCCACGCCCTGAATCTGAAGGAGAGCGGCGTCAATGTGATTGTGGGCCTGTACGCCGGTTCCAAAAGCTGGGCCAAGGCCGAGGCCCAGGGCATGACCGTCATGACCGCCGCCGAAGCCGCCAAGGCCGCCGACGTGATTATGATCCTGATCAACGATGAAAAGCAGGCCGCCCTGTATAAGGAAAGCATCGAGCCCAACCTGACCGAAGGCAAGACCCTGGCCTTTGCCCACGGCTTCAACATCCACTTCGGCTGCATCAAGCCGCCCAAGAACGTGAACGTCATTATGATCGCCCCCAAGGGCCCTGGCCACACCGTGCGCAGCGAGTACCTGGCGGGCAAGGGCGTTCCCTGCCTGGTTGCCGTAGAGCAGGACGCCACCGGCGACGCCTGGGACATCGCTCTGGCCTACGCCCTGGGCATCGGCGGCGCCCGGGCGGGCGTGCTGGAGACCGACTTCCGCACCGAGACCGAGACCGACCTGTTCGGCGAGCAGGCTGTGCTCTGCGGCGGCGTGTGCGCTCTGATGCAGGCGGGCTACGAGACCCTTGTGGAAGCGGGCTACGATCCCCGGAACGCCTACTTCGAGTGCATCCATGAGATGAAGCTGATTGTGGATCTGATCTACCAGTCCGGCTTCAGCGGCATGCGCTACTCCATCTCCAACACCGCCGAGTACGGCGACTATGTAACCGGCCCCAAGATCATCACCCAGGAGACCAAGAATACCATGAAGAAGATCCTGTCCGACATTCAGGACGGCACCTTCGCCAAGGACTTCCTGCTGGACATGTCCTCCGCTGGCAGCCAGGTTCACTTCAACGCCATGCGCAAGCTGGCGGCGGAGCATCCCTCCGAGATCGTGGGCCGGGACATCCGCAAGCTCTACAGCTGGAGCGACGAGGATAAGCTGATTAACAACTAAGGAACCTCTGAATAAATCGCCTTCGGCGGAATACCGGATCTTTCGCCCCATCCGTGCAGTTCCAAAACCGGGAAATACATACAGTATTCCTCCGCTTTTGGAACTTTCGGCTGAGCCAAAATCTCTCGGTATCCGCTCTTGCCGATTTATCCAGATGTTCCCTAAGAATCTTCCACTTAAGGAGGGGCGTCCTGCCCCTCCTTCTGTAAATTCAAAAAAGAAAGCAGGAATGCTGTATGATTAAAGATACCATTGTCAACGGTCCCCAGAACGCCGCCCACCGCAGCCTGTATCACGCCCTGGGCCTGACTGCCGAGGAGCAGCAGCGTCCCCTGATCGCCGTGGTCAGCTCCTATAATGAGATCGTCCCCGGCCATATGAACCTGGACAAGATCGTAGACGCGGTCAAGCTGGGCGTAGCCATGGCCGGAGGCACCCCCATCGTATTCCCGGCCATTGCCGTGTGCGACGGCATCGCCATGGGCCACGAGGGTATGAAATACTCCCTGGTCACCCGGGATCTGATCGCCGACTCCACCGAGTCCATGCTTCGGGCCCACGGCTTTGACGGGGCGGTGATGGTTCCCAACTGTGATAAGAACGTGCCGGGCCTGCTTATGGCCGCCGCCCGGGTGAACATCCCCACCATTTTTGTCAGCGGCGGCCCCATGCTGGCAGGCCGGGTGGACGGGAAGAAAACCAGCCTGAGCAGCATGTTCGAAGCCATCGGCGCCTACAACGCCGGTAAAATCGATGAAGCCCACCTGAAGGTCTGCGAGGAGGGCACCTGCCCCACCTGCGGCTCCTGCTCCGGCATGTACACCGCCAACTCCATGAACTGCCTGACGGAGGTGCTGGGCATGGGCCTGAAAGGCAACGGCACCATCCCGGCGGTCTACTCCGCCCGGATCGAGCTTGCCAAGCACGCGGGCATGCAGGTGATGGAGCTGGTGAAAAAGAACATCCGGCCCAGAGATATTATGACCGCCGCCGCCATTCGCAACGCCCTCACCGCCGACATGGCCCTTGGCTGCTCCACCAACTCCATGCTCCATCTGCCCGCCATCGCCAACGAATGCCAGGTGGAATTCAACCTGGACATGGCCAATGAGATCAGCGCGAAAACCCCCAATCTGTGCCATCTGGCCCCTGCCGGCCCCACCTATATGGAGGACCTGAACGAAGCCGGCGGCGTATACGCGGTGCTGAAGGAGCTTACCAAATTGGATCTGCTGGATACCTCGGTGATGACCGTCACCGGCAAGACCCTGGGGGAAAACATCGCCTCCGCCGTCAACCGGGACGAAACCGTGATCCGCACGGTGGAGAACCCCTACTCCCCCACCGGGGGCATCGCCGTGCTTCGGGGCAACCTGGCTCCCGAGGGCAGCGTGGTCAAGCGCAGCGCGGTGCTGCCGGAAATGCTGGTTCACGAAGGCCCCGCCCGGGTGTTTGACTGTGAGGAAGAGGCCCAGGCCGCCATCAACGAAGGCCGCATCCACCCCGGGGACGTGGTAGTCATCCGCTACGAAGGCCCCAAGGGCGGCCCCGGCATGCGGGAAATGCTGAACCCCACCTCCGCCATTATGGGCATGGGCTTAGGCAACAGCGTGGCATTGATTACCGACGGCCGGTTCTCTGGCGCCACCCGTGGGGCCTGCATCGGCCACGTGTCCCCGGAAGCCGCCTCCGGCGGGCCTATCGGCATCGTCCGGGAGGGGGACATCATCTCCATCGACATTCCGGGTTCCAAGCTGGAGCTGAAGATCAGCGATGAGGAAATGAAACAGCGGCTGGCAGAATTTAAGCCCAAGACCAAGCCTCTGTCCGGCTATCTGAAACGCTACGCCGCCCTGGTGTCCAGCGGCGCGAAAGGTGCGATTTTGAACCTATGAACACCGGACTGTATGAGCTGAACATCCGCCTGGGCTCCCTGGCGATTTTCCACGCCCTGCTTCAAGACCCGGTGATTGCCTCATTGCGGGCCTACTTAGACAGCCTGGATCAAAGTTCCACCGCCCAGTCCGTTGCCAAATACGCCTCCTTTGCAGCCACCTTCTATGCCACGGAAAAGCGGACGCTGGCAGGCTACATCCAGCACATTGTCAACAACGATGAAAACGCCTACATCCGCATGATCGGCAAGGGAGCGTCCGCCTGGCCGGAAATGGAGGCGAATGTCACACAGGAGCTGTCCATTTTGCAGTCGGCGGCAGACCTGACCCCCGAAACCCTTCGCCAGGGCCTTGCCTGGGAGGGCTATCTTCCCGGCTTCGGGGTAAAGCATGTGGACATAGCCGCCAGCTACCGGGAGCGGTGCGCCAACATCGGTCTGTACGGCTACGGCATTTACGCCAAGCACCGGATGTTTTATATTGACGAGCAGAAAAAAATCGTCCCGGTGCTTCACCCGGATCCCATCCGCCTGTCCTCTCTCATCGACTACAAGCGGGAGCAGCGGATCATTCTGGACAACACCGTTGCCCTGCTGGAGGGAAAGCCCGCCGCCAATATCCTGCTCACCGGCGACGCGGGAACCGGCAAATCCTCCACTGTAAAGGCGGTGGTCAACGAGCTGGGCGACCGGGGCCTGCGGATCCTGGAGGTGCGCAAGGAACAGCTTCACGCCATCCCGGGGATCCTGGATGAACTGGGCCACAATCCGCTGAAGTTCATCTTGTTCATCGACGACCTGTCCTTCCAGAAGGACGACGATAACTTCAGCGCCCTGAAGGCCATTCTGGAGGGCAGCGTCTCCGCCAAATCCAAGAACGTGGTGATCTACGCCACCTCCAACCGGCGGCATCTGGTAAAGGAAAGCTTCTCTGACCGGGACGGAGACGACATCCACCGCAACGACACCATGCAGGAGATCCTGTCTCTATCCGAGCGGTTCGGCATCCAGGTGACCTTCCAGAAGCCCAATAAGGACACTTACCTTGGCATCGTCCGCCATCTGGCAAAAGAGCATGGCATTGCCATGGACCAAGCCCAGCTGGACCAGGAGGCCGAGCGCTTCGCCCTGAACCGGGGAGGCCGCTCCGCCCGGGCCGCCCGACAGTTCATTGACGGACTTTTGGCGAAACAATGATTATTACAAAACCGGCAGGTTTCTTCGGGAACTTGCCGGTTTCCTATTGACAAAACTGTAACTACTGTATATAATCATTATACACAGTAGCTACAGAGGTGATGAAATGCACATCTTCATTGACAACACCGGCGGCACGCCCATCTACGATCAGATCTATTCCCAAATCAAGGGCAAGATCATCAGCGGAGAACTTGCCCCGCATACCCAGCTTCCTTCCATCCGGGGGCTGGCAAGAGACCTGCGCATCAGCTTCATCACCACCAAGCGGGCCTATGAGGAGCTGGAAAAAGAAGGGTTTCTCTATGCCGTTCCCGGGAAGGGCTGCTTTGTGGCCCCGAAGAACACCCAGCTTCTTCGGGAGGAGACGCTCAGGCAAATCGAGGATCATTTGGAGCAAGTCCGGCAGCTTGCCCGCTCCTGCGGCTTAAGCGCTGAAGAACTGGCTTCCATGGTACAGCTGTGTCTGGAGGAGGAATCCCTATGAACGCTTTGGAAATTCGTAATCTCACCAAGAACTTCCCGGACTTCTGTCTGGAAGATGTGAACCTGACCCTTCCCGGAGGCTGTATTCTGGGGCTTGTGGGGGAAAACGGGGCCGGTAAGTCCACGCTGATCAAACTGATTTTGGATATCATCCACCGGGACAAGGGAACCGTCACCATCCTGGGAAAAGACAATCGAGAGAAGCTCCATCTGACCAAGCAGGATATTGGGGTAGTCCTGGACGAGGTGGGAATCCCGGACTGCTTCAACGCCCGCCAGGTGGGCAAAGTCATGGCCCTGACCTATCATCGTTGGGACGGCGGATACTACCAGGCCCTGCTGGAAGCGTTTGACATTCCCCAGTCCGCCCCCTTCAAAACCTTCTCCCGGGGCACTAAAATGAGGCTTGGAATCGTCATTGCCCTGGCCCATCGCCCTAAGCTGCTGATTCTGGACGAGGCCACCAGCGGCCTGGATCCCCTGGTGCGGGACCGCCTGCTGGATCTTCTGCGAGAATTTACCCAGGACGAGGAACACGCCGCTCTGGTCTCCTCCCACATTGTCAGCGATCTGGAAAAGCTATGCGATTACATCGCCTTCCTTCACCGGGGCAAGCTGCTGCTTGTGGAGGAAAAAGACCGGCTCCTGGAACAATACGGTCTGCTCCACTGCACCCAGGAGGATTTGCTGGCCCTGCCCCAGGAGGCGGTTCTGGGCAAGCGGGTCAACCCCTACGGGGTTCAGGCTCTGGTAAACCGGGAGGCGCTCTCCGGCCTTTTGGATGTAAAGCCGGTTGGCATTGAGGAACTGTTTATTCTGCTTACCAAGGAGGAACGATAATATGGGTGCCCTGCTGTTGAAAGACTGGTATCTGATTCGCAAAAAATACACCTGGATCTTCCTGCTGGCCTTGACCGTCAGCGCCATTCCCCTGCTATCCGAAACGCTGGCAAGGAACGGCTTTTTTCTGGTGTACCCCTGTTGTGTGGGGTTTAACCTGTCCTTTTATCTGATGCAGGCGGATCGGGGAAGCCGATGGGATGTGTATGCCTGCGCCCTTCCCTACTCCCGGGCCATGCAGATCTCCGAAAAATACCTGATCGGTCTGATCGCGGGAGCCGTTTCCGTCGCTTGGGTCCTGGTAATGCAAGGGTGGACGCTCCACCGTTTCGGCGGCTTTCAGTGGGAAGCCATAGGCGCGATGGCCTACTTCCTGTTCTTCGGGGGCTGTCTGCTTCTCAGCCTGTATATGCCCCTAATGTGCCTGTTCGGCGTCTCCACCGGGCAGTATGTGTTTGGTTTTCTTCTTGTGGTTCTGCTCGTCCTCTTTTTGCTGTTGTCTTTGCTGTTGTCCTTTGCCCTTCCCTATGAGATGTTCTCGGAAACCATGTTCAAACTTTTTCTGCCCACCCCCGCGGTTTTGGGACTGTCCTGGTATCTGTCCATCCGGTTTTATGGCCGCCTGGATCTGGGCGCTTGAAGCCCCTTGCGGAAGCTGAATACAAATGCTATACTAAAAGAAACCAAATTAGGAGGCAGCCCTATGAATTTTCTGGAAATCGCCCAAACCCGGCAGTCCTGCCGCAGCTATGAAGAAGGCCGCTGCGTAGAACCGGAAAAGCTGAACGCGGTTCTGGAGGCCGCCCGCCTGGCCCCTTCCGCCTGCAACGGTCAGCCCTACCACTTCACCGTTTGTCAGGGCGCGTCCGCCAAAAAGGTAGCCGCCGCCGTCACCGGCATGGGCATGAACAAGTTCGCCGCCCAGGCCCCGGTGATGATCGTGGTATCCGAGGATTCCTATGTAAAATCCGCCGCCCTGGGGGCCAAGGTCAAGAGCAACGACTACCGGTCCATGGACATCGGCATTGCCGTGGCCTATCTCACCGCCGAAGCCGCCGCCCAGGGTCTTGCCAGCTGCATTTTAGGCTGGCTGGACGATGAGAAAATCCGGGGGATCTGCGGCCTGACCAAGCCCGTCAGGCTGGTGATCGCCCTGGGCTATGCCAAGGAGGACGATCCCCTGCGCCCCAAAAAGCGGAAAGACCTGACCGCACTGGTCAGCTATCAGGAGTGAGCCATGGAAAACAGCATACTTTCTGCCCAAGGGCCCCTGAAGATTCACTGCCTGCGGCTGCGGCGGGGAGAGGATCTGCTGCTGTCCATTCAGGAAGTCTGCCGGGAAAAGCACATTGCCGCCGGGGTGGTGCTGTCCGCCGTGGGCTGCATCTCCCGGGGCCGCCTTCGGGATGCCAGCGGCGTGACCGTTCGGGAGGTCAACGACCACTGCGAAATTGTCAGCTTAAACGGCACCGTCAGCGAAAAGCGGTGCCATCTGCACATCGCCCTGTCCAAAGAGGACTTAACCACCATCGGCGGCCACCTGTGCCCCGGGTGCGTCATCAACACCACCTGTGAGCTGGTGATCGGAGCGCTTCCCGGGGTGGGCTATGATAGGGAGCAGGACCCGGAAACGGGATATGAGGAACTGATCTTCACTTCCCTTACCGAATAAGATTATGACGGACCGCCTGGATCACCGGGGCGGTTCGTTGCCTTCTCACCGCTCCCCGCTGTCATTCGGAGCGCAGTCGAGAGAGCAACGCACTCCCCTGCGGAATACGCCCCGTTCAATGGCATTCAGTATAAAATTTGTCATCCCGAGCGTAGTCGAGGAATCCACGCACTCCCTCGCGGAATGCGCTCCGTTCAATGGCACGCAGTAAAAAATTTGTCATCTCGAGCGCAGTCGAGAGATCCACGCACCTACGGAACCTGAAACCCTCGTTGGTTGGGCAGCAGAAACCATCCGAGTACCTGCTGACCGTAAATGGGTAGATCTCCCGACTGCATGACATGAGGGAAGTAGCCATCTTCCCCTTGACAAATCCCCTTTTCCATGGTACACTTTATTTAACAATTAACTTAAATGCTAAATAAAGGAGGCAATCCCATGGGCTTGCAGCAAACCATGAAGGCCCTGGCGGATCCCACCCGGCGGGAGATTCTGAACCTGCTGAAATCCGGCCCCCTGTCCGCCGGGGAAATCGGCCAGCACTTTGATATCACCGCCGCCGCCATCTCCCGGCATCTGTCCCTGCTGAAAGAGGCGGACCTGATCAGCGACACCCGGGAGGGCAAATACATTTTCTACCAGCTGAACGTCTCGGTTTTGGAGGAGCTGCTGCTGTGGATTTCCGATTTGAAAGGAGAAGATACCCATGATCGCTAACGCCGCGTTTGCCGCCTGTTTTGTCACCCTGTTTGTAACCCTGATCCTTCCGGTGCTGATTCTCGTTCTCCTTGCGCGCAAGCATCCCGGGGAGAAGCTCTGTTCCGCCTGGTTCCTGGGGGCGGCGGGTTTCTTTGTTCCCCAGATCCTCATCCGACTGCCGCTGATGAATCTGCTGGCCGCGTCGGAAGGCTTCCTGACCTTTTCCCAGGAGCACTTTTTCCTGTACTGCCTGAGTTTGGCGTTTACCGCCGGATTGTTTGAACTTTCCGGCCGGTTTGCCACGGCGAAGCTTCTTCAGCGAAAGGATCTTCCCTTTTCCCGGGCGCTGGCTGCCGGATTGGGCCATGGGGGCATCGAATCCATGCTTTTGGTGGGCCTTACCTATGTCAATAACATTGTCTGCCTGTTCCTGATCCGTTCCGGAAGCTTTGACGCCCTGATCGCCCAGACGGAGGCCATGGGCGCGGATGTTTCCCAGCTGCTGGCAGTTAAAGACGCCCTGGTGAACACCCATCCCGCCATGTTCCTGCTGGCCGGACTGGAGCGGATGCTGACCATGGTCTGCCACGCCGGTCTGTCGGTGCTGGTCTGCTACGGCGTACAGGCAAAGCGGACGGTTCAATGTCTTCTGCTGTGCCTGCTTCTGCATACCCTGCTGGACATGACCCCCAGCTTCACCGGCATATTCCCCCTAACCACCGCGTATATCCTGATCTATGTCTGCATTGCCGCCATGGCCGCCCTTTCCCTTTTCCTGCTTCGCCGTCTTTCCCGGTGGTGGCCTGCCTGTCAGAAAGGAGCGCTATATGATGCGTAAGAGACGAATCAGCCTGATCCTATCCTCCTTGGCCACCCTGCTGCCCATTGCCGCGGGACTGCTGCTGTGGAATCAGCTCCCTGATGTAATCGCCACCCACTGGAACTTTCACGGCCAGGCGGACGGTTGGTCCAGCAAGTCCTTTGCCGTGTTCTTCCTGCCCCTGCTCCTGTTAGGCGTCCACTGGCTGTGCGTCTTTATCACCGCCCGGGATCCGGGAAATCAGGAGCAAAACAAGAAGGCGCTGTCTCTGGTGGTTTGGATCGTCCCGCTGATCAGCAACATCTGCTGCGGCATGGTCTATGCCATCGCCCTGGGCGTCCCCCTCTCCATCAGCACCGTCATGTACCTGATGGTCGGCATTCTGTTTCTCATCATCGGCAACTATCTGCCCAAATGCCGGAGAAACCACACCATCGGCATCCGGATCCCCTGGACGCTGGCGGACGAGGACACCTGGAACGCCACCCACCGCTTCGGCGGACGGGTGTGGATCGCAGGCAGCATTGGAATCCTGCTGTGCGCCTTCCTGCCGGAGGCAATCGGCCTGTGGGTCATGTTCGCCGCCCTGGCCGTGCTGGTGATCGTCCCCATGGTCTACGCCTATCGTTACTACCACCGGCATTGCAAAGAAAACTGAAGCTTCCTGAGAGGTCTGTGCGTGAAGCACAGGCCTCTTTACTTTGGTATCTCATTGAATGTCCCTGCGGGCCCCGCACCTTCTCCCTGAGCGGATCGGGGAAATGACCGCGTCGCCGGGCAGAGCGGGTGAAGTAAATTTCTGACTCCGTCCCAAATAAAGCCCCCTGAAAAACGGGAAAATATCCTTGACGGCAGGGTAAAATTCCACTATAATAGTTTGGACTATGGAAACTTACAGCTAAGAAAGGATTTATGTATTATGGCTAAGGAATATAAAATCACAAGCCTGCGTCTGGCAGACCTGGAAAAGGAACTGAACTACCTGAAAACCACCCGGGAGCGGGAGATCGCCGCCATGATCGCCGAGGCCCGGTCCTACGGCGACTTGTCGGAAAACTCCGAATACGACGCCGCGAAAAACGAGCAGGCCAAGCTCTACGGCCGGATCGCGGAGATCGAGGACATTCTTTCCCACGCGGTGATTATCGAGGACGAGAACGAGGCTTCCGGCCGGGTGGGCCTGGGCTGCAACGTGGTGGTGGAAGACGAGCAGGGCCGTCAGACCAAGTACCGGATCACCGGCTCTCAGGAAGCCAACCCCATGGAGTTTAAGCTTTCCGACGACTCCCCCTTCGGCCGCGCCATTGTGGGCAAGGCTGCCGGAGAAACCTTCACCGTCAACGCCCCTGCCGGTTCCTTCACCATGAAGGTGGTTTCCGTCTCTCGCGAGGGCTAAAGCATGGCAAAGTTTGTACCCCAGGCTGATATGCCTGTTACCGAGCAGGCCCGGGTTCGCCGGGAGAAGCTGGAAAACCTCCGGGCCGAAGGCTTCGACCCCTTTGTCCAGACCAAGTTTGAAGTCACCTCCAACTCCGTGACCATCAAGGAAAACTATGAAGCCATGGAAGGCCGGTCCGTCCGTCTGGCCGGCCGTCTTATGAGCAAGCGGGGCATGGGCAAGGTGTCTTTCTGCGACTTACAGGACGACGCCGGCCGGATCCAGCTGTACGTCAAATTCGACGAGATGGAGGAAGCCTCCTTCCAGCGCTTTAAGAAAAACGACATTGGGGACATCGTCGGCGTGGTCGGCGACGTGTTCAAAACCGAGCGGGGCGAGATCTCCGTCCGGGTTCACGAAGCCACCCTGCTGAGCAAGGCCCTGCTTCCCCTGCCGGAGAAATTCCACGGCCTGAGCAACCTGGAGACCCGGTACCGCCAGCGGTATGTGGATCTGATCGTCAATCCCGACGTGAAGGATACCTTCGTCAAGCGCAGCCGGATTCTCCGTTCCCTGCGGGGCTTCCTGGACAGCAAGGGCTTCCTGGAGGTGGATACCCCCATCCTCACCCCCTTTGAAATCGGCGCCTCCGCCCGCCCCTTCTATACCCACCACAACACCCTGGATCTGGACATGGTTCTGCGGATCGAGACCGAGCTGTACCTGAAGCGGCTGATCGTGGGCGGCATGGACAAGGTCTACGAGGTGGGCCGGATCTTCCGGAATGAGGGCATGGATCAGACCCACAATCCGGAGTTCACCTCCATCGAGCTGTATCAGGCCTATACCGACTACTACGGCATGATGGATCTGGTAGAGGAAATGATGAAAACCGTGGCCATGGAGGTCTGCGGCACTCTGCAAATCACCTACCAGGGTCAGGACATCGACCTGAGCCACTGGGAGCGGATGACCATGGTGGAGGCGGTGAAGAAGTACTCCGGCGTGGACTTTGACGCCATTGCTTCCGATGAAGAGGCCATTGCCATTGCCAAGGAGAAGAACGTGGAGCTGCCGGAGATTCCCTCCAAGGGCGCCATCCTGGCGGAGTTCTTCGACGCCTTCGTGGAAGAGCACCTGATCCAGCCCACCTTCATCTACGATTATCCCGTGGAGAACTCCCCCCTTGCCAAGCGCAAGCCCGGCAACCCCGCCTACACCGAGCGGTTTGAATACTTCATCAACGCTACCGAGTACGGCAACGCCTTCTCCGAGCTGAACGATCCCATCGATCAGAAGGCCCGGTTCGAAAAGCAGGTGGCCGACCGGAAGACTCTGGACCCCAACACCCGGGCCCAAGTGGACTACGACTACATCACCGCCCTGGAATACGGCCTGCCCCCCACGGGCGGTCTGGGCTTCGGCGTTGACCGGCTGGTGATGCTGCTCACCGACTCCGCCTCCATCCGGGACGTGCTGCTCTTCCCCACCATGAAGCCAACTGCGGAGGAGATCCAGCGCAACAAGGCCGCCCAGGGCGAGACGGAAGAAGCCGCCGTGGCTTTGGAGGAAGCAAAGCCTGTGGAGGTCATCGACTTTTCCAAGGTGGAAATTGAGCCACTGTTCCAGGACGCTGTGGATTTTGAAACTTTCAGCAAGTCCGATTTCCGGGCGGTGAAGGTCAAGGAATGCCAGGCCGTAAACAAGAGCAAGAAGCTGCTGAAGTTCACCCTGGACGACGGCACCGGAACAGACCGGATCATCCTCAGCGGCATCCACGAGTACTACGAGCCGGAACAGCTCATCGGCAAGACCTGCATCGCCATCACCAATCTGCCCCCAAGAAAGATGATGGGCATAGACTCCTGCGGCATGCTGATCTCCGCCGTCCACCACGAAGAGGGTGCGGAAAAGCTCCACCTACTGATGGTGGACGACCACATTCCCGCCGGGGCCAAGCTGTATTGATCCCATCCCCATATATTTTAAGAGGCCCGCGAGCATTTCGCGGGCCTCTTCAGACCGTCGAGAAACCCCAGTTTTGCGTCAGGCAAAACTGGGGTTTTGAGCATGTTGGGGCCAGAATATGAGGATCTGCAAAAGGTTGCGGGAGTCCTCCCACTTCCTAATTGCGAACTTTTTCAAGTTCATGGCAACAAATTTAAGCTCACCCAATTTGTTACCTGGGCCAGGCCTGTGTATCTCGTATATCGCATGCCATGCTTTTCCTTTGCATCCGCAAAGGTTCGTTCAATGGTTTCTTTGCGCATTGCGTAATACTTCTTGTGCCGCTCGGTGTATCGTAGTTCCTCGGCCATTTCCACATAGGGCTTTCAAATATGCCGGGTGACTGTCTTAACAAAGTCCTTGCTCTTTGTGCACAGCTCCCTGGTGGGACAGTTCGCACAGACCTGTGGATTACTTTTATACTCCCGGTAGCCATCACGGTTGGTGGTGCTGTAGTTCAATACCTGATATTCCGGGCAGATGATACAATCATAGTATTCGTCATACACATACTTCCACCATTCATGACCGCCCTTCATGGTCTGGGGACGTTTGTATGGCGTGTACAGAAGTCTGCCGTCATCAAATACCTTCTTGCAGATATGCGGAGTCTTATAGGCGCTGTCGGCTACTACGGTCTTTACTTCAGGGTACTTCTCTACCAATCGTCATTGCCAGCCGCTATGAGGAGCTGAAGAACAAGATGGATCACCGTACCGCCATCATCGAAACCATGAACTTCGCCTTTCCCACCATCATCACCTCCGGAACCATTCTGGCGGTGGCCGGCACCCTCATCGGTAAAATGACCTCGGAAGCCGCCATTGTGGGCATCGGCGACAGTCTGGGCCGGGGCACCGTCATTTCCATCATTCTGGTCATGTTTGTACTGCCCCAGATTCTGCTGCTGGGGGGCAAGCTTGTGGATAAAACTTCCTTCTCCATGCCCCAAACCAGCAAGCAGAAAAAGGCAAGCGGACACGTGAAGGTGGATGGCATGGTGCACGGTCAGATCCACGGCTATGTCAGCGGCATTGTCCGGGCGGATATCAGCGGCGACGTGGATCTGAATCTGCTCTCCGGCGCCATCCTGGAGCAAAACGAAGCACAGCCGGAAGGCTTCCGCCCGGAAGCCGCCGGACAGGAACCCACGGAAGGAGGTCTCTTCCATGAAGCGTAAATCCCTGACCCGGATCTGGGCCATGCTCCTGATCGGGGTGATCACCCTGTCCCTGGCCGCGCCTGCCGCCCAGGCTGCCGCCAAAGAAGAGGACGCGATTTATCTGGAAACGGCGGAGGATCTGCTGGAGCTGGCGGATCAATGCCGCCTGGATACCTGATCCCAGGGGAAAACCGTATATCTGAAGGCGGACATTTCCCTGGACGGCATAGATTTCCGGCCCATTCCCTCCTTTGGAGGCACGTTTGAAGGAAACGGCCATACCATCAGCGGTCTGAGCCTCACAGGCAGCATCACCCCGGCCGGTGTATTTGGCAGCATTCAAGCAAGCGGCGTTGTGAAAAATCTGAATGTCAGCGGCTCCGTCACCCCCTCCGGCAGCAAGCAGACCATCGGGGGCATCGCGGGAGAGAACTACGGAACCATTCGGAATTGCGCCTTTACCGGTTCCATCAGCGGAGAAACGGATGTGGGCGGCATCGCGGGGATCAACGCCTCCACCGGAACCATTCTGCGCTGCGGCGTGGAGGGCTCGGTCAAAGGCGGTAAGCGCACCGGCGGCGTGGGCTACCCTCACGTTGGCTATAACGTAGGCGGCATCACCGGCCGCAGCTGCGGATATATTTACGACAGCCGCAATTCCGGCATAATCTGCGGCAGAAAAGATATTGGGGGCATCTGCGGTCAGATGGAGCCTTACATTGCCGCCAACATGACGGAAACCACCCTGGCCAAGCTTCAGCGGCAGCTGGATGAGCTGGACGGGCTGCTGGATCAGGCAGCGGAGGACGCGGGCGACGGCATGAGCACCGTCACCAGCCGCCTGAATAAAATGGCAGGCAATGTCAGCGGCGCCTCTTCGGGCCTAAAGGATATCCAGACCTCAGCCACCATTGACGGAAGCGCCGCAGGCAGCGGCGACAGCGGCGGCAGCGGCAGCATCACCTTCGACCCCTCCGGCGTCACCGTAGGCGGCAGTTCCGACGGCAGCGGCGGCCAGATCAGCGTGGATATATCCGGCGGCGGCGCGGAAGGGGGCGGCAGCTCTTCCGTCAGCGGGAATGTGAGCGCCAGCACCCAGATCACCATGACCACCTCCTTAAGCGGCGTCGCCTCCTCCCTCTCCGGCCTTGCCAGCCAGATGCGCATGCTCAGCGGCGAAATGGCCGGCATGTCCGCCGAGCTTCAATCCGATGTTCTGGCCATCAACGAGAAAGTCAACGAGATCACCGATACTGCCTATGATCTGCTCTACAGAGAAGAGGACGACCTGATCGTGGACAGTTCCGCCATTGCTCCCGGCGTAAAGGAGCTGGATGTGCGCTTCGGGGAGGGCCTGGCCCAAGTAACGCTGGAGGATGGCAGGATCCAAAGGCTCACCTTCCAGGTGGATGGGAGCGCGGCCGTGGCCATGGTGGATGTGCCTGTCAGCTTCACCGCCCAGTTTACCATCCCGAACACCCCGGAACAGTTTGTGATTCCGGAAGCGGTAAGAAGCGCGCTGGAACGCTGATATTTCCTCTTCCCATCGTCTTGCCGTGAAAAGGAGGCAGCCCAAGGATCAGGCTGCCTCCTTTGTATGTTGTATTGACGGAATCCCATGGGGCATGGGTCTTACTTGGGCGTCAACGCCGACTCCCATACGGTGATCTCCGGCCAGCCGGTGGTATCGAAGCAATCCCGGATGCATCTGCTGTAGTATTCCAGCTTTTCCTGCAAATGGGGGGATTGCAGCGCCCAATGCCAGTCGGACATGGAATACTCGATTAATCTCGCCCGATCCTCTGTGGGGAAGGTACAGGAATAATCATCCACAAACCAGGGCGCGCTTCCGTAAATATATCCATTGATCCCCTCAGGCAGCCAGTCGTAGGAATAGGAATAGTCGAATCCTTCCGGCTGGAGCTCCAGCCACCGCTCCTCGCTGAACAGCGCCTCCTGCCGAAGGCCGGCGTCCCAGGCCAGGCGGCGGTCGGTGATGTGGGTGAACTCGTGAAAATAGGTCTTTAGCTGTGTCTCATCCACATCCACCACCACCAGATAGTAGTTCTCCGATTCCTGAGCAAAGGCGGCGAAGGCGGTGTAGGGGGCGTCATCCGCGATATTCCTGGACGACAGGTCTTCCACCAGTTCAATGCGGATGGTATTCAGGCTTCCGTATAAAAGCTGCTGAAAATATCCCTCCGGGTAAGAGGTCAGGGCATTTTCCAGGGTGTCCAACGCCTTTTGAATCTTGTTCTCGTTTTTCACCATGGAAGCGGTATAGTCCTGATAGCTCAGCTGGCACTGGTCGGCGATGCGAATATCCAGGCCGTATTTCTCGGACAGTTCCGCCGCCCGGTCATAAAGGCTCTGGGACACGGCCGTGCCCCCGGGGATCTCCGGCTCATAGGCCTGGACCGTCAGATCCTCCCCGTCCACGCTCTGGCGGATATCCCAATAATACAGCTTGGATTGGGACCATCGATCCTGGGTGGTCAGAAAGTACCCCTGCTGATCCTCCCACCAAACCGGCCCGTCATAGATCCGCACCGTCTCCCCTTCCGGGATCTGAACCCCGGACAGGAATGTGCCGTCATGATCGTACAGCCATACATAGTCCCCCGCCTGGCGGATCAGATGGCCGGTATTTCTGATCTGGGTCAATCCGCTCTGGGGAACAGAGACGCGGCTCAGTTCCTGCTCTGTGCGCAGATAATAAACCGTATCATCCTCATTATCCTGAAGCAGGGCTTCTCCCTGGGAAAAGCTGGTCAGAAAGCTGCCGTCCGGGAACGTCATGGGCGTGACCTCCCGGGTATGCATGTCTATGAAAACGATTTGATTGCGCTGGGTATCCAGATCAATGTAGGACACGCAAAGCCAGCGGTCATCCCTGCCGGAGATCACGGTCTGCGCCGCGTTTTCGATCAGCCAGGTTTCCTCTCCTGTGAGCAGTGCCGTCACCGACACGCCGCCGTCCCAGTGTACCGCGTAAAGGGTGGTCAAATTCGGCCCAAGCGCCCAGTCGCTGCAGTCGGAGGGAAGCCGGTGGTGATCGATCTGCGTGAGCGTCTGATCATAGAGCCAAAGCTCTTCCTCCCCCTCCTTCAGCACGGCAACATAGCTGCCCTGGGGCTGAATGGTCACAGTTTCCTGTTCCGACCAGGTAAGGGTCCCCAGAATACTGCCGTCCGTCATGGAAACCGTGGTCATCGTCACGGCGGCGCCCTCCGACTGGGTTTCCCGGCTATTGCAGATCAGGATGGCGTCCTCCAGAGAATAAAGCTGGTAGTTGTCCTGCTGGTCAAAGCTTTCCAGCAAGGTTTCCGGAAGATAGAGCAGATTTTCCTGCCCTTCTACCGGCGTGCCCCCTTCCAGGAAGGTAAGGGCGGACTCCGGGGAACCTTCCGGCGGCTGCGTGGAAGGTATGGTTTGCGGCTCGCTCACCGTGGGGGCGGCGTCCGTACCCGCCGTAGTGCCCCGTGACACGGTATGGCAAACGCCCAGCACCAGCATCACAGCCAGCGCCAATGGAATGATTCTGTATGTTTTCATAATAGCAGGGTCCTCCTGAACCGCCCAAAAGGGGCAGTTTCTCTTGGCTGGGCCGTCCCCGGTAAGCGGGGGACGGTCCCGGGTCTGTTCGGATTCGGTTACCCGCCCCGGCCTTCCCGCCGGAACGCCACAGGCGTGGTATGGTATGCTTCCTTAAACCGCTTGGTAAAGTAAGCGGAATCGGAAAAGCCCACCGTCAAAGCGATCTCGGTAACGGAAAGGTTGGTCTGCCGCAGCAGCGCGGCGGCATGATCCAGCCGGACTTGGTTTACATAACGTGTATAATCCATTCCCACCGCCTCTTTAAAGATCCGCAGGAAATGGTACTTGCTGTATCCCGCCACATCCGCCGCCTCCTGGGCGGAAATGGGGCGGGCATAGTTTTTCCCGATATAATCCACCGTTTTTTTCAGGGACCGGCTTCTGGTGGAAACGCTCAGCGTGGCCTGAACGCAGCCGCCTGCATACAGCAGATACAAAGCCTCTGTCAGCTTGGCCTTGATCAGCAGCTTATAGCAGGGCGGCATTTCCTCGTACAGGGAAAACGTCTCTTCCAGCAGACTTCGCAGCCGGGGATATATGGGGTGATCCGGACGGATGAAGGCGGCGAAGGCCTGTTCCCCCCGCTCCAGCGGCGCGATATAATCCTCAAAAATATCGTCCCCGGTTTTATCCGCCAGAAAATCCAGCCGAAAGACCACCGCCTTGCAGTTGAAATTCCAATCGTCTTTTCGGAAAAAGCCGTGGGCGACCTTTTTGTTGACCAGGATCACATCCCCTTCCCGGGCGGTGAAGGGCTGAAAATCCAGGATCCCTTCCGCCTGTCCCTGGACCACCAAATTGAACTCCACCTCGGGATGCCAGTGAAGAGAAAACGCGGGAAAGGTCTCTACAATCCAGCTGTCATAGCAAATGCAGGGAAACATGGGGGTTCCGTGGAGCGCCTTTTCCAGTTCCACGTGATCTCCATCGGGATGACCCTTCATTCTCCTCCCCCCCCCTTTGGGCTTTATCATAGCACATTCCGGCGCAAAGCGCAATATCGTCATAATACTTCGCATGATTACGAAAGAAAATCTTAAAAATTCATATGATAATAACATCAGAAGCCGCGTAAAAACGCGCACGGAAACATAGACGGGAAAGGAAGGCAAGCCATGGATGTACAGCGCAGCGCGCAGGCGGTACGCCTGTGTAACGGAGCCCGGGAGAAAACCATTCAGTGGATCAACCGGGATTTGATTCGGATCTATGAGCAGAAAAACAGCGAGGAACTGGTGCGTCTAAACTATGAAGAGGAGCCGGTGGTCCTTGATCAGGAACCCACGGAGGAAGGCGCCGCCTTCCGCTGGGAGGGCTATCTGCTCCGGGCGGATGAAAGCCTGAACATCTCCGTCTATCGGGAGGGCCGCCCCTGCTTTGCCGAGTATCCCGGGGACGCCACCGTATATTCCGGCCATAAGGAATTCTCTCTGGCGGAGCTGGAAGGTCATAAGCGTACCCAGTCTCCGGTAGATTTCAAAACCCAGATCAGCGTGACCCTCTTTGACGATACCGACAAGCTCTACGGTCTGGGAGACAAGGCGGCGGCTCTGAACCGGCGGGAGTATGAATACGTCTCCTGGAATACCGACGACCCCACCGCCCACAATGAAAGCTACCAGTCTCTGTATAAGTCCATCAACTATCTTCTGGTAAACCACCACCGGGATCGTTACTACGGCCTGTTCTATCCCAGCTCCTATCGGTGCGTATTCAATCTGGGAAAATACAGCCGGAATTTCTTCTACATCGGCAGCGAGCAGGGGGAATATGACTACTTCCTGCTCCTGGGCCAAACCCCCATGGACATTACCCGGCGGTATTCCGCTCTGGTGGGCAAGCCCCTGTTCGTTCCCCGGAAGGCCCTGGGCTATCACCAGTCCCGGTGGTCCTACGGCCGGCAGGATCTGGACCAGATTGCCCAGCGGTTTGCAGAGCTGGGACTTCCCCTGGACTACATCCACCTGGACATCGACTATATGGAGCGGTATAAGGTCTATACCGTGGATCAAGAGGAATTTCCCAGCATGAAGGACACCGCCCAAAAGCTGGGGGAGCAGGGCATTGACCTGATTACCATCATCGACCCGGGCGTCAAGGTGGAGCAGGGATATTTCGTCCACGACGATCTGGAAAAGGCCGGGGGCTTTGCCACCCTGGACGGGCAGTCTTATGTCAACCAGGTGTGGCCGGGAGACGCCAAGTACCCCAACTACTTCCAGAGCAGAACCGCCGGCTATATCACCCAAATCACAAAGGATTTTATGACGGAAAACAAGGTTGCGGGCATCTGGTGCGACATGAACGAGCCCGCTTCTTTCCGGGGGCCCTTGCCGGCCAACGTGGAATTCCCCTCGGACAATGCCATGCATCTGCACGATGAAACCCACAATCTCTACGGCGACTATATGGTCAGGGCGGTTTCCCAAGCCTTTACCCAGCAGAACCGCCGCCCTCTGGTAATCACCCGGGCAGCCTTCGCCACCTCCAGCCCCTTTACCACCACCTGGAACGGGGATAACCAGTCCCTGTGGCACCACCTGGAAGCCTCCCTGCCCCAGGTCATGACCATGAATCTTTGCAACTTCCCTGTCAACGGCGTGGATATCGGAGGCTTCGGCGGGGACACCGCCAAGGAGCTGCTGATCCGGTGGATCCAGGCCAATATCTTCTCTCCCTTCCTGCGCAACCACACCAGCCTGCACACCCGGTCCCAGGAGCCCTACGCCTTTGACCAGGAAACCACACGGCTCTACAAAGAAGCCTTGCGGGTGCGCTACGACTTCCTTCCTTACCTGTATGACCTTCTGGAAAACGCCCACCGCACCGGCGAGCCTGTCCAGCGCCCCCTGTTCTTTGAATACCCCGATGACGAGCAGGCCAAGGAGCGCAACGACCAGATGATGCTGGGCAGCAGCGTCATGCTCTGTCCCATCCTCCATCAGGGCCAGCGGTCCCGGGTGGTCTACTTCCCCCAGGGCCGGTGGGTGAACTACTTTACCGGAGAGCGGTATGAAGGCGGCAAGGAGTACTTGATCTCCATGCCCCTGGACGCCATGGGCCTGTTCCTGAAGGAAGGCGCCATCATCCCCATGTACCGGGGGCTGACCCACATCGACGATGAAGCCCTGGACACCCTGTATCTGTATGTGGTAGACGGCCGGGATGGCGAGTACCTTCACTATGAGGACGACGGCCGCACATTGGACTATGAAAAAGGCGTCTTTAACCGGTATCGGATCTCCAAAACCGGCAATGTCCTCCGGCTTCAGACGGTAAGCGCCAACTTCCCCACCCGCTATCAGCATCTGGTGGTGGTGCAGGGAGACAAGGAAACCGCCCTCCCCTTTGCCGGCGAGCTGATCTTCCGGCTGGAGAAGTGAGCCAGAAGAATATTCCGGATTTCTAAGGATGCTTAGCTGAAGGTTCAAAACCCTTAGAAATACGGAATGGATCTCCCATCTTCTGAGGATTTTGCTGGGCGTTCCCCTTCAAAAAATACCCAGGCTGAGATCAGCGCTTCTCAGCCTGGGCTTTTTCATTTTTCCTATGATTACACTGCCGCGGCTGCCGTCTTTTTTGCCGCCTCCGCTTTTTTCACGGAATACAGGGCAAAAATATAGATCAGATCGAACACGAAGCAAATCACGCCGGTGACCAGAATGAAGGTGTTTCCTTCCAGGGCGCCGTAGATCGTGGGGGTCAGAGTGCCGACGCACTTGCACACCCCGATGCACATAGTCTGTCCCTTGGAAGATCCCCGGCGCTGAAGCATATACAGATAGGCCACGCTCATGGCGATGTTTTGCAGGAAGGCGGAGTATTTCTCTCCCTCCACATCCCCGAATTCCACCAGAAACAGGATCTGAAGCACAAAGCACGCTGCCAGCACCAGACAAGACCAGGGAACAAACCACTGTTTGCCCGCCTGCCCCTTCATCTCCTCCCGGCCATACCGGAACCAGGTGACCAGAATAAAAATATCCAACAGGAACCAGACGGTGTTTGCCATGGCCTGTACCCCATAGGCGTGGCGGATAAACAGATCCGTATAGGCGTAGATCCCCTCCCAGGCAATGTTCAGCCCAAGGGCAAACAGGGGCATGCAGCAGGTTCGCTGCCGGAAGCCGGTGCGGATGGAATCCACATACACAGCAGACCAGCACAGGCCGCTGATGGCAACGAGCATATTGATAAGCGTATCCATAGTATTTCCCTCCGAATATTGACATGTGTCAAAGTTTATGGTACCATCATACCGATTACTTTGACAAATGTCAATCTTTATCGGATAACTTGTACATTGAGAGGAAAATGTCCATGTATGCAGGCTCCAATCCCACCGCCCTTCAATCCCAGCAATGGCTGGCCCAAAGCATGACCGCCCTGATGGCAGAGCGCCCTTATTCGCGGATCACCGTCCGGGATCTGTGCCAGCGGGCCGGCCTATCCCGCCAGACCTTTTACAACTTTTTCCCGGACAAGGAGGCGGTTCTCCGCTTCTGCCTGAAGCAGACCTATCGGGAGCAGTTTACCGCCCTGGCCTCCCGGAAGGAACTGCCCTTGCCGGATCTTCTGGAAGCCTTCTTTTCCGTCGTCACCCAAAATCGTCCGCTGATCGACGCCATTTTACGGGACGCGCTTTATGGAATCCTATATGATGAGATCCTGGCCTGTGTGTCCGCCTTCGCCCAGCGCTTCATCAGCAGGGAGAAAAAAACGCAGCTGCTTCCCTACAGCGAAGCCATGCTCAGCGGTGCTCTGGCTCAGCTGGTGGTATTGTGGATCCGGGACGAAGCCCCGCCCTCCATAGAGCAGCTGTCCTCCCTTCTGACCGCGTTTTTCAGCGGCACCCTGTACGGCATGAATGACAACCGTCCCTGAATCCCCTTTCAAAATGTCGCCTTCCAAGCGACCATAGGCTCCTGACAGTTTGGTATGCTGAGCGTGTAAGAAAAATACGCCAAACCATGATACAGGAGGAATTACTATGAAGAAGAATTTGACTGAGATCGTTTTCATTCTGGACCGCAGCGGCTCCATGCACGGACTGGAAAAAGACACCATCGGCGGCTTCAATTCCCTGATTGAGAAGCAGAAAAAGCAGAATGGGGAAGCCCTGGTCTCCACCGTACTCTTTGACAACAAAAGCCTTGTGCTCCATGACCGGGTGAATATTCAAAGCATCCGGTCTATGACGGATCGGGACTACCAGGTTCAGGGCTGCACCGCTCTGCTGGACGCCATCGGCGGGGCCATCCACCACATCGGCAACGTCCATAAGTACGCCCGGGAAGAGGACGTGCCGGAGCACACCCTGTTCGTCATCACCACCGACGGCATGGAAAACGCCAGCCGCCGCTACAGCGCCGACCGGGTGCGACAGATGGTCAAGCGGCAGCAGGAGCAGTACGGCTGGGAGTTCCTGTTCCTGGGGGCCAACATTGACGCGGTGGAGACCGCCAGCCACTTCGGCATCGGCGCGGACCGGGCGGTGACCTACCACAGCGACCACCAGGGCACCCAGCTGAATTACGAAGTCCTGTGCGACGCCGTCACCTCCGTCCGGTGCAGCGCCCCTCTGGGCAGCTCCTGGAAAACGCGCATTGACCAGGATTTCAAGGAACGGGGAAAGAACAGCAAATGATCCCCCGTTCCCAGGACAGTCTCCCAAAAAGGGAGGCTGTCCTAATTTTTTATTGAAAAAGCGCCCCATCTATCGTATAATTGGAAAAGCTCGGTCAGGGGTTCTTCCGTATCCTGCGCCGAAAATCTACCGAAGGAGCGTTTCATGCAATACTTGATTTCTTTTCTGGAGGGCATCATCACCTTCCTGTCTCCCTGTTTGCTTCCCATGCTGCCCATTTACATTTCCTACTTTGCCGGCGGCGGGGAACGAACCATAAGAAAAACGCTGACCAACGCCCTGGGCTTTGTGCTGGGCTTTACCCTGGTGTTTACAGCCATGGGGGCATTGGCCGGGACGGTCGGGAGCTTTCTGACCAAATACCAGACCTGGGTAAATATTATTTGCGGCGGCATTGTGGTGTTTTTCGGCCTGAACTATATGGGGGTTCTGAAATTCAACCTGTTTCGCGGCATGGCTGGTTCCGTAAAAACAGGCAGCATGGGCTTTTTCTCGGCGGTGCTGTTCGGCATTGTCTTTTCCATCGGCTGGACCCCCTGCGTGGGCACCTTCCTGGGCTCAGCCCTGATGCTGGCATCCCAGCAGGGGCACGTATTGGAGGGAATGATGATGCTGCTTTGCTACTCCCTGGGCCTGGGCATTCCCTTCCTTATCAGCGCGGTGCTCATCGACCAGCTGAAGGGCGCCTTCAACTGGATCAAGCGCCACTATACCGTCATCAATCTGGTGTGCGGAATTCTGCTGGTAATCGTGGGCCTGCTGATGGCTACCGGGATGCTGGGTAAATTTCTGGCCATTTTAAGCTAAGGAGGAAATCATGGAAAAGCTGTATAAGATTCTGAAAGTTCTGATCCTGATCCTGGCCCTGGCAGTTTTGGTGGTGGGTTCTTACGTGCTGTACGACCGGCTGAGCGGCCAGGTGGAAATTCCCAGCCTGACGGCAGCCCCGGAAACCGGCGAGGCCTCCAAAACCGCCGCCCCGGATTTCACGGTTTACGATGAGGAAGGAAACGCTTACCGGCTGTCGGATTTCCAGGGCCAGCCGGTGATCCTGAACTTCTGGGCCTCCTGGTGCGGCCCCTGCACCAGCGAAATGCCGGATATTGAACATGCCTATCAGGAATACGGCGATCAGATCCAGTTCCTGCTGGTGAACCTGACCGACGGATATCAGGAAACGGTGGACTCCGCCCAAAGCTATATCCAAGAGCAGGGCTACACCTTCCCGGTGTACTATGATACGGATCTGGAAGCCGCCAACGCCTACACCGTCAGCGCCATACCCGCCACCTATTTTATCGACGGGGAAGGAAACATCGCCTCCACTTACCGGGGGGCTATGAGCGCAGAGGTTTTGCAGCAGCGCATTGACCAGCTGTTGGGGAACTAACAAAACAGCAGCAGCCGTGTTGTTCGGCTGCTGCTGTTATTCTATAGTGGATTATGCTTATCTGGTTAATTCAGCTTCTGCAAGAAACCGGGTTTTCTGTCAGAAAGTATAATGCAAATGCGGGAAAGATTTGGCGCATCCCATGTCCGAGTGCTCCCCTACCCTGCCGGGGGCCTTCCTTTCTTGTCTCGGCAAGAAAGGAAGCAAAGAAGCCAACCGGGGAGGTGCTGAACGCTGGCCAGCTCCCGCGCCCATCATCCGCGGCGATTCGCCGCCCGCTCTCCCCGGACCCCTCCCGGCGCGCACTTGGTAAGCGCTGGTATGCCCTTTTGCCGCTGAATAGGTACAGTGCCCGAATCGGTGCACAGCACCCCAATCACTGCCCAGCCTTAAGCCCGCCATTTTTCAGGGAAGCCCGGAGGAACCAACGAACATTCCTCTCTCTCCGGTGCTGGCTGAGCCTTTGCTGAACAAAGTCGATAAGCATATAGTGGATTACAGGGCGGCTTTGATCTTTTCGATCATCTGGGCGTATTCTTCTTCCGTCAGGTAGGTCTTTCCCGGGTTCATGGCAAAGGGGGTGCCCCACTCAAATTCGTCTTTGTACTTGGGCACCAGATGGAAGTGGAGGTGGCAGCCGCCGTCGCCGTAGGCGCCGTAGTTCACCTTGTCCGGGTGGAAGGCCTTGTGCAGCGCCTTGGCCGCGGTAGCCACATCCTGGAAGAACAGATTCCGCTCCTCATCGGAAATGTCCACCAACTCGGAAACGTGATCCTTGTAGGCCACGATCACCCGGCCGGGATGGCTCTGCTCCTTAAACAGGATCAGCTGGGATACCTGCAAATCGCAGATCTTGATGCCGAAGCCTGCCAGGATCTCGCCGCCCATGCAATAGCCGCAGTTGCTGTCTTTCATAATCATCATCCTTCTTTCGTAAGTTTCGCCCCTTTGGGGTTTGATTTTCATGTCCAGCATACCACATCATCCCCTCCTTCGTCAATGAATATCGGGGATTTTGGCAGGTTCCACAGAAGTGTCCAACTCTTTTTGTGAAGAATTGGCTTCCCAAAAAAAGGGGCTTCCCCTCTATGAGCCTTCGTGGTATAATGAACCGGGAGAAACCTGCAAGGAGGGATTCTGATGGCATATATTCTGGCTATGATCGGGGGCTATCTGCTGGGCTGCTCCAACATGGCCTACTATCTGGCGATTTTGAACCACGCGGATCTTCGGGGCGGCGGCAGCGGCAATTTAGGGGCTTCCAACGCAACCGTGCTGCTTGGCTGGCGGGCCGGGGCGCTTACCGCCCTTCACGACATCGGCAAGGCATTTCTCGCGGTGCTGCTGCTGAAGCGGCTGTTCCCCCAGGCGGAACACATCGGCGTGGTTGCCGGGGTAGCCTGCGTACTGGGGCACATTTTCCCCTTCTACCTGAAATTCAAAGGGGGCAAGGGCTTTGCCTCCTACTTAGGCATGACCCTGGCCCTGAACTGGAAGCTGGCGGCGGTGGTAATCCTGGCGGTGGTGCTGGTGACGGTGATCACCGACTACATCGTCTGGGGTACGGTGACCACCATCCTTTCGGTTCCGGCGTATATGGGCGTCACAAAAGGCTGGATTCCCGCCCTGATTCTGGGCATAGCCACTTTGGTGATCCTCTACAAACACCGGGAGAACTTCCCCAGGATGCTGAACGGCACCGAGCTGGGCCTGCGCAGCGCCCTCCGGGGAGAAAATAAGCTTAAGCAGAAATAAACAAGGCTCCCGGGTTGCCCCGGGAGCCGATTTCATTTGGGTTACGCTTCCTTCCTGACTCTGCTCAGCAAACGGTTCAGCTGGGCGATCTGCTTCTGGCTCACTTCCTGGCCCATGGTGACTTCGGTGATCTTCCGGAAGCCCATCATGTCCCGCAGGGTGGTGAGCATGGAGGCCATGGTCAGGTTGCCATTGGAGATGTACCAGCCCTTGACGATCTTCAGGCACTCCTCGTTTGCCAGCAGCTCTCCGGCGGTGTCCTCTACGGAGTAGTAGCCGTCCACCACGATGATCTCGTCGCTGTCATCGTTGTCGGACACGGAATCAAACCAGTTGCCCACAGCCATGGCTGTTGCCAGATCCGGAAGGGTATAGGCGGGGTTGGGTTCCGCAACGCCGTTCAGGGTGATGGTATCCTCTGCGCTGCCTGCCTTAGCGGTAACGGTGTTGGCCCCGTCTTTCACCGCGTTTTCGAAAACCACGCAGTGATCCACGGCGGCCTTGGTCTCCACTTCCTCGCCGTTAATCACCAGGGTGACCTGGTCGCAGTTGGTATACACGGTGACGTTGCGCTCCTGGGGACCCCGGTCCTCCCACCGGCGGCCCGCCACATGAACCATAGGCTCGGTGGTCCAGTATGCCTTGTAGATGTAGAAGGCATCCTTCTTCAGCTTCCGGTCATAGGTCACCAGGCCCTTATCGTTCCGGCCCTGGATGCCGCCCTCGTTCCGGGCGTCAGCGGCGAAGTCGAACATATTCCACACGTGGGTGGACCACAGATAAGGCCGGGTGGCGAAGGTCTTTAGCATCTCATGGTGGTAGTAGCTGGCGTATTCCTCGGTGTAGTCGTGGTTCATGGGGGTGGCGGAATGCCACTTCACGATGTTCTCCGCGCCGTACTCGGAAACACCCAGGGGGATGTCCGGGTTCAGGGCATGGAACTTGTCCAGCCAGGGACCGTTCTGGGACACGTCCCCGCCGTACCAGCCAAAGTAATGGTTATAGGAAACCACGTCGGTGATGTACACATGCTCGGAGTTCATGGGGGTGGCGCTGACTTCCGCGATGGTGGTCAGGCGGCTGGGATCCATGGTCTTGGCCAGCCGGTGCAGATCCCGCAGGTTGGTGCGCAGGACCTCGCTGTCCGCGCCGATGAGAATCTCGTTGGCAATGCCCCAGAAGAAGATGGAGGGATGGTTGTAGTTCTGGGCAATCAGCTCCGTCATCTGGGAGATGGTGTTTTCATAGGCTTCTTCCGTGGGAATAAACTTGGAGATGAAGGGAATCTCGGCCCACAAGGCAAAACCGGTATGATCGCACAGATCGTAGAAGTACTGATCGTGCTGGTAGTGGGCCAGACGGATGGTGTTGGCGCCGACCTCCTTAATCAGGGCGATGTCCTCCCGGTGATCTTCCTTGGAAATGGCCCAGCCCTTGTCCAGCCGGTCCTGATGCCGGGACACGCCGTGCAGAGGCACATTTTTGCCGTTCAGGTAGAAGCCGGTGGCGGCGTCCACATGGAAGGAGCGGTAGCCGTAGGTCACGGTGACCGCGTCCACCACTTTGCCGTCCTTGACGATGGAGGCGGTGGCGGTATAGCAGTAGGGATCGGCCATGCCGTTCCACAGGTGGGGCTCCTTCACATCAATGAGCACATGGGCATGGTCGCAGGCTTCCACGCTGCCGCTGCCCGCCACGTTGCCCTCCGCGTCCTTCAGCTCCACCACCAGGGTGCAGCCTTCCGCGTTCATGGGGAACAGATCTACCCGGGTGTTTCCGGAGCAGTGGGGGGTGACGAACACAGCGGAAGTGCCATGCTTCAGAAGATCAAAATGGGCCTCATTGACTTCAATGAAGTTCACATCCCGGTACAGGCCGCCGTAGAAGGTAAAGTCGGCAGTCTGGGGATAGATATCGCTGACGGCATTGGTGCACACCACGGTGAGCACGTTGCCTGCGGCTTTCATAGCAGGGGTCAGGTCGAACCGGAAGGTGGAGAAACCGCCCTTGTGGGTACCCAGTTCCCGGCCGTTGCAGTAGACGGTGGCCACATGGTTGGCGCCCTGGAACTCAATATACTGCCGCATGCCCGCGGTGGGGTTGGGCAGGTCGATCTCATAGGTGCCGATTCCACGCCAGTAGTCATTGCCGCCATCCTGGCCGTCCAGAGCGTTCCAGGTATGGGGCAGAGCAACCTGGGCCAGAGCCTCCCCCTGCTTTGCGAAGCGTGCTTGGGTCAAAAGCTTTACATTACGCATGTAGTAAACTTCTCCTTTCAAATTCAAAAACAGTATTATCGATTTTGCCTAAAACCATTGTAACACAGCTGCCCATATCGGTCAAGATGCCCATAAAAAATTTACAATTCCATTATATATCGCCACTGCCGCTCCTGATCCTCCCGGGTGGCGTAGCCGATGCCTACCCGCTTGTCCGTCACCACATTGCAGGCAAAACCGTCGTCCTCCACCCACAGATCGCCGCCCGCAACCACGCTGGCCCGGTTCTGTTCTCCGGTGATCCCCAATTTTTTGGTGAGTCTGCCGGGGCCGGGGGCCTCGACGCAGGCCCGGATCAGCACCGCCTCGGGATGGCCTTCCTCCCCGGTGACGATGTTCAGCAGCCAGTGTACCCCATAGCATAGGTACACATAGACCGTCCCCGCCTCCATGTACAGCGTCTCGGTGCGCTTTGTCCTGCCTTTGCTGGCGTGGCAGGCGGTGTCCTCCTCCCCGCAGTAGCACTCCGTCTCCGAGATCCGCAACCGCTGTCCCCGGAAAACCAACGCCTTTCCCACCAGATCCCGGGCCACCTCCGGGCAGGGACGATAGAAAAACCCATAGCCAAGCTTCATTGCTTCCCCTCCTTCACCTGTATTTTACCAGGATATCCCTTCCCAAGCAAGGGGCGAATCCCTTCTTTCAGCGTTCTCCCACCAAAATGCCCACGTTTTTTCAGAAAATATGCACAATTTCTGGCAGTTTTTCATATTGTAATCCCAGCCAATTGATGGTATGATATTCATTACCATACACATTTGTCCATATTCGAAGGACGGATGCTGTAACAAGGAAGGAGAGCGGCTATGAAATACGTTGTCATTCTCGGCGATGGCATGGCGGATGAGCCCATTGCCCAGCTGGGAGGAAAAACACCCCTGGCCTATGCCCACACTCCCGTGATGGACACCCTTGCCTCCAAAGGCGAGATGGGCATGGTAAAGACCATTCCCGACGGAATGTCCCCGGGCAGCGATGTGGCGAATCTGTCTGTTCTGGGCTATGACCCGGCAGTGTGTTATTCCGGACGATCTCCCCTGGAAGCTTTGAGTCTGGGCATTCCCATGGAGCCTACAGACGTTGTGTTTCGGTGCAACATTGTAACGGTGACGGATCCGGAGCCTTACCCGGAGAAAACCATTTTGGATCACAGCTCCGGCGAAATCTCCAGCGCCGATGCGGCTATTCTCATCCGCTCCATTCAGGAAAGCTTTAACAATGCAGAATTTCAGTTCTACCCCGGCACCAGCTACCGGCACATCACCATCTGGAAGAACGGTTCTGTAGTGCCCCTGGAGCCGCCCCACGATCATCTGACCCAGGTAATCGGCCCCAATCTTCCCCGGGAACAGAAGCTCCGGGATATGATGGAGCGCAGCTACCCCATTTTGAACGGGCACCCCCTCAATGTCCGGCGGGCGGCGGAAGGCAAGAACAAGGCCAACTCCCTGTGGTTCTGGGGCGCGGGCACCAAGCCCTCCTTGCAGAACTTCCAGGAGAAAACCGGTCTGAAGGGGGCCATGGTCTCCGCTGTGGATCTGTTAAAGGGCATTGCCGTAGGGGCCGGGATGCAGGTATGTCCCGTAGAGGGAGCCACCGGCTCCATTGACACCAACTACGAGGGCAAAGCCCAGGCGGCCATTGACGCATTGTTGAAGGACGGCTGTGACTTCGTCTACGTCCACGTGGAGGCTCCGGACGAGATGGGCCACCAGGGACTGGTGGAGGAAAAGGTACGTTCCATTGAATATCTGGACCGGCGGCTCATCGCCCCGGTAAAGAAGGCTCTGGAGGACGCGGGAGAGGACTTCCGAATGCTGGTGCTGCCGGATCATCCCACCCCCATCCGCATCCGTACCCACTGCGCCCAGCCGGTGCCCTATGTGCTCTACGACAGCACCCGCCAGCGCAAAGCCATCGCCCGGTACACTGAAGCGGAAGCGGAGCAGACCGGCATTTTTGAAGCCCAGGGCCATAGGCTCATCGAGAAGCTGTTTCAAAGATCTTAAGATATGGAGGAAACCATCATGTCCAGAGTATATAATTTTTCCGCCGGCCCCGCGGTGCTGCCGGAAGAGGTTTTGAAGGAAGCTGCCGCCGAGATGCTGGACTACCGGGGCACCGGCATGTCCGTTATGGAAATGAGCCACCGTTCCAAGGCCTACCAGGCCATCATCGACCAGGCGGAGGCGGATCTGCGGGCCTTAATGGGAATCCCGGAGAACTACAAAGTACTGTTTCTGCAAGGGGGCGCTTCCCAGCAGTTTGCCATGATCCCCATGAATCTGATGAAAAACAAGGTGGCGGACTATATCATCACCGGCCAGTGGGCCAAAAAGGCATGGCAGGAGGCGTCCCTGTACGGCCAGGCCAACGCCGTGGCCTCCTCCGCCGACAAGACCTTCTCCTATATCCCCGACTGCTCCGACCTGCCCATCAGTGAGAACGCGGACTATGTGTACATCTGCGAAAACAACACCATCTACGGCACCAAGTTTAAGCAGCTGCCTAACACCAAGGGCAAGGATCTGGTAGCGGACGTGTCCTCCTGCTTTCTCAGTGAGCCGGTGGACGTGAGCAAATACGCCATGCTTTACGGCGGCGTGCAGAAGAACATCGGCCCGGCCGGGGTGGTCATCGCCATTATCCGGGAGGATCTGATTACCGAAGACGTGCTTCCCGGCACCCCCACCATGCTCCGCTACAAGACCCACGCGGATCACGGCTCCATGTACAACACCCCGCCTGCCTACGGTATTTACATCTGCGGAAAGGTGTTCCGCTGGCTGCTGGATAAGGGCGGCCTGGTGGAGATGGGCAAGTATAACGAAAAGAAAGCGGCGGTGCTGTATAACTTCTTAGACAGCAGCCGCCTGTTCCGGGGCACTGTGGTGAAGAAGGATCGCTCTTTGATGAACGTGCCCTTCGTCACCGGAGACCAGGCCCTGGACGCCAAATTCGTAAAGGAAGCGGAGGCGGCGGGCTTCGTAAATCTGAAGGGCCACCGCACCGTAGGCGGCATGCGGGCCAGCATCTACAACGCCATGCCCATAGAGGGTGTAGAAAAGCTGGTTCAGTTTATGGAAAAATTTGAGAAGGAAAACCGGTAAGGATTTTCCCGGGAAAAGAGGAAGCTATCTATGCATCACATTCACTGCCTGAACAAAATCTCCCCTCGGGGGACCGCCCTGTTCACGGATAACTATACCATGACCGACAATGTAGCCCAGGCGGAAGGCATTCTGGTCCGGTCGGCGGCTATGCACGATATGGCCCTGCCGGAGAATCTGCTGGCCATCGCCCGGGCAGGCGCAGGCTACAACAACATCCCCGTGGACAAATGCGCCCAGCAGGGCATTGTGGTATTCAACACCCCCGGCGCCAACGCCCGCAGCGTCATGGAACTGGCCCTGTGCGCCATGCTGCTGGGCTGCCGGGACATTGTAGGCGGCATCAACTGGGTGCAGGCTATGAAGGACGACCCGGAACTGACCAAGCTGGTGGAGAAGGGCAAATCCCGGTTTGCCGGTCATGAGATCTACGGCAAGCGCTTAGGCGTCATCGGCCTGGGAAACATCGGCGGCCCCCTGGCCAACCACGCCCGGCGTCTGGGCATGGAGGTCTACGGCTGCGACCCCCACATCTCCGTAGACGCCGCCTGGCACCTGGATCAGCACGTCCAGCGGGTGAACACCCAGGATGAGATCTACTCCACCTGCGATGTGATCACCCTCCACGTCCCCCTGCTGGACAGCACCCGGCATATGATCGACGCCGAGGCCCTTGACCGAATGAAGGACGGGGTGATCATCCTGAACTTCGCCCGGGATCAGCTGGTAGACGACGACGCCATGGCCCAGGCCCTGAAAAGCGGCAAGGTGTGGCGGTATATCACCGACTTCCCCAATCCCAAAACCGCCAATATGCCCGGCTGCATCGCCATTCCCCACCTGGGTGCTTCCACGGAGGAATCCGAGGACAACTGCGCCAAAATGGCGGTGCGTCAGATGATGAACTACCTGGAAAACGGCAACATCGTCAACTCCGTCAACTACCCCAACTGCGACATGGGCGTGTGCAACGCCGCGGGACGGATTGCCATTCTCCATAAAAATATTCCCAACTCCCTGGGCCGGTTCACCGCCGCCATCGCCGGGGAGAACATCAACATCGACGGCCTGATGA
Source organism: uncultured Oscillospiraceae bacterium (assembly GCA_944385535.1). Lineage (GTDB taxonomy): Bacteria > Bacillota > Clostridia > Oscillospirales > Oscillospiraceae > Faecousia. The sequence continues at coordinate 9,350 of CALWXR010000009.1, read as the reverse complement.
ACAAGAGCCGTGGGGAATACGCCTACACCATGCTGGACTTGGATCACCACCCCTCCCAGGCTGTGGTGGAAGAACTGAAGAAGGTGGACGGCGTGGTTCGAGTGCGGATCATCAAATAAATACCCATCCTCTAACAAAAGCTGCCCGAACCGGTTGGTTCGGGCAGCTTTTTTATTTGGTTTCCCCGGGATCGGGCGGCTGGTATTCCAGGATGTCTCCCGGCTGGCAGTCCAGGGCCTGGCAAATGGCTTCCAGGGTGGAAAACCGGATGGCGCTGACTTTCCCGGTTTTGATCTTGGAAAGATTCACATTGGCAATCCCGACTTTTTCAGACAGGGTGTTCAGCGACATTTTCCGGTCCGCCATAACCCGATCCAATCGTAAGATGATAGGCATGATATTCCCTCTTTCTCATAGGGTCTCGTCGGAAAGCTGCTGGAGCTGCTGGCCGTATTGAAATACCCGGCTGAGCAGCAGAAGCAGCCCAAACCAGATTAGAAAACTGACGTCACCCACCACCGACAAGGTGCAGCCGGAGACTTTTTCCTGAGAGAACAGAGAGGAAATATCCAGGCTATGAAAAAAGATCACATTGGTCACGTTGTCCAGCAAATAGGAAATCACACCCATAATCAGTACCAGAAAGGCAAGCTTTCGAAGGGCAGAGCTGATATTACAGTCGAAGGGCTTCCCCTGGGTCATGGGCCGCAGGATTCCCTGGACGATCCGGATTCCGCCGCACAGGCTGGCGGCCCCCACCACCAGGTTCACAACCGCGGTCCCCAGAAAGGGTATGAACTGCCGGGAATGGTAGGATTGGCGCAAATTCACTTCGACGCTGCCCAGGGTAATGGTCAGAGAATTCTCCGGGAGCACAGCATCTCCGGCAAATATCGCCGCGAAGATCGCCGCGATCTCCACCAAAAGGCCGAACCCCAGTGCCGCCAAATCCAGCCAGAACAAAACGCTGAGAACTTTATATATGATTTTCGATGTTTTCATAATGCGATCCATAGAATCGGGATCCCCTTTCAAGATAATCTTATTGTAGCAGAGCACATTATGTTTGTCAACTAAAATTTAATGATAAACATTAATTTTTATACGAAATAAATATGCCCCCAGCTTTCAAACAGAGAAAGCCGGGGGGCGTTTGGTTGTATCTCAGATTCAATCCAGCTTTTCGGATGCCTTTTTCAGCATTTCCCGGATGGGCAGATGGTAGGGGCAGCGGGTCTCGCAGACACCGCAGCCAATGCACTCACATGCTTTCTTCGGCAGGGTAGCATACCGGCCCCGGGCCCAGTCCTCCAGACCGTACCGGGACAGATACCCTTCAAACAGGAACACGCTGGAAATGTTGATGCCCACGGCGCAGGGCTGGCAGTAGTTGCAGCGGCGGCAGAACTGGGTGCCCAGCTGTTTCCGCAGGGCCTCCATGGCCTGTTTTTCTTCCCGGGTCAGGGGGGCGGTATCGGCGGCGGCTGCCAGGTTTTGCGCCAGCTCTCCTTCCTCCGCCATGCCGGGAATGGTCACGGTGACGTCCGGGTTGGCACAGACGAACCGCAGGGCCAGGGAGGCGTCCTCAATGGCCCCGCCGGCCAGAGGCTTCATATCGATAAAGCCGATGTTCCTTTCGGCGCAGGCGTGAATCATATCCTCTCCCTGGGTCTCCACAATGTTATAGGGGAACATGATGGTCTCCACCCAGGGCTGCTCCAGGGCCTGGCGGAAGGTCTCCAGAGAATGGGCGGTCAGGCCCAAATGGCGGATCTTCCCGGCGGCTTTGGCTTCCTCCAAGGCTTCCAACGCCCCGCCGGGGGCAATGATCTTCTGAAGATCCTCCGGGGTAGGGTTGTGAACCTGGTACAGGTCAATATAGCCGGTGCGCAGATTCTTCAGGCTGACGCCAATATCCTTCGCCATACCTTCCTTATCCCGGGCCATGCTCTTGGTGGCCAGAACAAAGTCCTCCCGGACGCCCTCCAAAGCGTAGCCCAGATATTCCTCGCTGACGGTATAGCCCCGGGCGGTGTCGATATAGTTGACCCCCGCCTCCTTCAGCTTCCGGATCAGGGCGCGGGCGCCTTCCCCGTCAATGCGCTGGATGGGGATGCCGCCAAAGCCCAGGCGGGAAATCTTCAGGCCGGTTTTGCCCAGAATACGGTATTCCATGGAACAGTCCTCCCAAAATGTTTTCTTCATTATACAGCAAATACAACAAAAATACAATATCTTCTCCATGTTCTCTTACGCTTTCAAACAAAGGCGGCTATAATAGGCTTATCCCATTTTTATTTGGTAAGAATATGCAAGAAGAAGGAGCATTCACCATGGAGAAAAATGTTTTGCAAACCGATCTTTCCGGTAAGGTCGCCGTGGTCACCGGCGCAGGCGGCGTTCTGTGCAGCTACCTGGCTAAGGTGCTGGCCCGGGCCGGCGCGAAGGTGGCGCTGGTAAACCGGTCTGACGCCGCCATCAATCAATATGCAGCGGAGATTATCGCCGAGGGCGGCGTAGCCAAGGCCTACAAGGGGAACGTACTGATTAAGGAGGACATGGAGCGCATCGCCGATCAGGTTCTTCAGGATCTGGGCCCCTGTGACATTCTGCTTAACGGCGCCGGCGGCAACAACTCCAGAGCCCAGACGGACAAGGAATACTATGAGCCGGGGGATCTGGAACGGGAGGACATCAAAACCTTCTTTGACCTGGACGACGAGGGCGTGAACATGGTCTTTGACTTAAACTACAACGGCACCCTGATTCCCACCCAGGCCTTTGCCAAGCATATGGTACATAACGGCGGCGGCAACATCATCAACATCTCCTCCATGAACGCCTTCCTGCCTTTGACCAAGATCCCCGCCTACTCCGGGGCCAAGGCGGCGGTGAGCAACTTTACCCAGTGGCTGGCGGTTCATTTCTCCAAGTGCAACATCCGGGTCAACGCCATTGCCCCCGGCTTCTTTGCCAGCAAGCAAAATCAGAGCCTGCTGTTCAACGAGGACGGCACCCCCACAGAGCGAACCAAGAAGATCCTGGCGGGCACCCCCATGGGCCGGTTCGGCAAGACGGAGGATCTGGCGGGAGGACTGCTGTTCCTGCTGGACGACAACGCCGCAGGCTTCATCACCGGCGTGGTTTTGCCCATCGACGGCGGCTTCTCCGCCTACAGCGGCGTATAATTCCCTACCCTACATATTCAAATGCCCGGCTCTTTTGGGAGCCGGGCATTGTGTTAGTTTCTGCTCCAGGTGCTCTTGGAAAACAGCACCAGCATGGGGAAAATCTCCAGCCGTCCTGCCAGCATGCCCCAGGTCAGGGCCAGGGTGCTCAGGTCGCTGTAAATGCTGAAGTTACAGATGGGGCCAACCGCTTCCAGACCGGGGCCGATGTTATTGAAGGTACACAGCACCGCGGACAGATTGGTACCTACGGAATAGCCGTCCAGGGAGATGATGGTGAACAGGATGAACAGGATCAGCATATAGGCGGCCAAATAGGCGTTGGTATTGGCCAGCACCTTTTCATCCACCACCTTGCCGTTGTTGCGAACCACCTCCACCTTCCGGGGATTGAGCATCTGCCGGATGTTCCGCCGCAGGCCCTTCAGCAGCAGCAACAGTCTTGCCACCTTCAGGCCGCCGCCGGTGGAACCCGCGCAGGCGCCGATCACCATCAGGCACAGCAGAATGGTTTTGGAGAAGGTGGGCCACAGGTCATAATTGGTGGTAGTGTAGCCGGTGGTGGTGATGATACTGCCCACCTGGAAGGCGGCGTGACGAACCGTCTCCCCCAGGGTGTCATAGTAGCCCCGCAGATTCAGCACAATCAGGACAATGCTTCCCAGAATGATTCCCAGATACAGCCGAAGCTCCTCATCCTTGAAAACGCCCAGCCATTGCCGCAGCAAGAGCAGGTAGTAGCAGCTGAAGTTCACGCCGAACAGGATCATAAACACCGTGGTCACATTTTGCAGGTAGGGACTGTAGCCGGCCAGGGAATCGTTCTTGATGCCGAAGCCGCCGGTACCCGCCGTGCCGAAGGCGTGGCACAGGGCTTCAAACAGGGGCATATCCCCCAGCACCAGGAAGATCACGTTGAGAACGGTGAGCACAACGTAGATGATGTAGAGAATGGCGGCGGTGTTCTGCATTTTGGGCACCAGCTTCCCCACATCCGGTCCGGGGCTTTCCGCCCGGAGCAGGTGCATGGTAAAGCCCGTCCCCTTTCCGCTGGGGGCCAGTGCCAGCAGGAACACCAGCACGCCCATGCCGCCGATCCAATGGCTGAAGCTGCGCCAGTAGATAATGCCCTTACTCAGCTTTTCCACCTCCGGCACAACGGAAGCGCCGGTGGTGGTAAATCCGGAGACGATCTCAAACAGAGCGTCCACATACTTGGGAATCTCCCGGGAGATGTAAAAGGGCAGGCAGCCCACCAAGCTCATGACGATCCAGCATACCGCCACGCATACCAAGCCCTCTTTGGCATAGAAGGCGCTGGGGGCCCCCCGGCACAGAAGATACCCAATTCCCGCCAGGGCGAAAATGAGAATCAGGGTACAGACAAACCCCTTGACCGCCATAGCTTCCCCGCAGTATAAGCTGATGCACAGAGGGGGAAGCATGAGAGTTCCCTCAATAAACAGGATCTGGGAGATGAAGCGGCCCATCATTTTGTAGTTCATAAGGCCCTCCCCTTATGCGAAAATGTCGTTGAGCTGCCGGATGGCTCCCCGATCCGTGGTGACCACCACCACGGTGTCTCCCAGATGGTACATGGATTCGCCGTTGGGGATCTCGGTTTTGGGGCCGTGGGTAATGCTGGCCAGCAGCACATTGGACTTGGGATTCAGGTATTTCAGCTGGGTGCCGCAGTGCTTGGTGTTTTCATCCACCAGAAACTCCATGGCCTCTACCTGGCCGTCGGCAATGGTATGGACGGATACCGCCGCGCCGGTCTGGTTCTGCATGGCCCGGACATAGCGCAGAATGTTGTTGACGCACAGCTCCTTGGGGCAGACCACGCTGCCTAAGTTCAGGCTGTCGATGATGCTTCGGTTGCTGGCATGGCCCAGCTTGGTGATCACCTGGGGCACACCGGCGGATCCGGCCCAAAGGGAGATGATCATATTCAGTTCGTCCTCCCCGGTCATGGTCACCAAAGCGTCGCACTGGCTGACTCCTTCGCTTTCCAGAAGCTCCAGATCGCTGCAATCCCCGTGGATAATGGCGGTGTTGGGCAGCATTCCGCTTAAATCCAGGCACCGGTCATAATCTTTTTCAATGATCTGCACGGAAATTCCGCTGTGCTCCAGGGCGGACGCCAGATAGAAGCTCACCCGGCCGCCGCCGCACACCATCACCTGCCGCACCCGGCGGGTGATGATTCCCAGGTTTTTCAGAAGAATGGTCAGATCCTTGGTGGGGGCGGTGACGAAAATCCGGTCGTTCTCCTGGAAGGTAAAGTCGCCGCTGTTGGGAACCAGGGCGCTGCCGTTTCGCAGAACCGCGCAGATCAGCACCCGGCATTTGATGATTCCGGGCATATCCGCCAGCCGGACGCCCAGAAGCTTGCTGTTTTTGTCAACCCGAAGCTCCACGATCTCCGTCCGGCCCTTGGCGAATACATCCCGCCGCAGAAAGCCCGGGTATTTCAGCAGCCGCTCAATTTCCGCAGCCGCCTGCTTTTCCGGATTGATGGCCATGGACAATCCGAAGATGTCCCGCATTTTATAGATCTGCTCCGTATACTCCGGATTCCGGATCCGGGCAATGGTATGCAGCTTGGGATTTAAGCCATGGGCGGTGGTGCAGCACAGCAGATTGATCTCGTCCTCACTGGTGGCGGCGATAAGCAGATCCGCCTCCATCACTCCGGCCTGCTGCAGCACACGCATAGCCGCGCAGTTGCCGTGGACGGAGATCACGTCGTATCGCTCCACACTGGACTGAAGCACCTTGGCGTCACTGTCAATGACGGTCACATTATACCCTTCCTGGGTAAGCTGCCGGGTCAAGGTGGAGCCCACCTTACCGTCGCCCGCGATGATGATATTCATAAAAGCCTCCAAAACAATCCGGGTCGATCCGTGGATAAATGATGAAACTTGTTTTATTATAGCACTGCACCAAAAAAATGGCAACGGAATTGTGGTTAAGGGAAAATAAAACTATGGTTTTTCTTTTTTCGCAAGATGTTGACATCACAACAAAAGTGTAGTATACTAAGGGGCGTTGTTGATAAGTCAACATCCAAGGAGGAATACTCAATGCAAAACAGATACCAGCTGTTTTCCGCGTCCGTTTCCTGTATGTATCACGACATTCAAAAAATCGAACGGGTGGAGATGGCAAAATACGGTCTGAAAGGCCCCCACGCCCAATGTCTGCTGGCTATGAGCCGCTTTCCCCAGGGCATTACCGCCGCCCGCCTGTGCGAAGTCTGTGAGAAAGACAAAGCCGCCATTTCCCGAATCGTCGCCGAGCTGGAGCGCGCCGGAATGGTTCTTCGCCGGGAGCCCAACGGCACCCGATACCGTTCCCTGCTGAGCCTGACGGAGCAGGGCAGCGCCGCCGCCCAGGCGGTGAATCAACGGGCCCGGCTGGCAGTGGAGCAGGCAGGCGCAGGTCTGGACGACGAGCGCCGGGAAATATTTTATCAGGTATTGGCCCTGATTGCAGGCAATCTGCACGCCATCTGCAAAGACGGCCTGAAGGATAAATACGAAGGAAGTAAGGAGAATCAATTATGAGCGTAAAAATTATTGTGGATTCCACGGTAGATATGAATCCGGGTATGGAGGCCAAAGTGACCGTGGTTCCTCTGACCATCCGCTTTGGGGAGAAGGAGTATGTTTCCGGCGTGGACATCGACGCCCGCCGGTTTTATGAAATGCTGGTGGAAAGCGACGTGCTGCCCACCACCAGCCAGCCCACCCCCTACGCCTTTGAGCAGGTCTTTACGGAGGCGGTGGAGGCTGGGGACGAGGTGGTGTGCATCACCATCGCCTCCAAGCTCTCCGGCACCTACCAGAGCGCCACCATCGCCGCGGAAAATTTCCCCGGCAAGGTGTTCGTGGTAGACAGCAAAAACGCCACCATCGCCAGCGGCATTCTGGCGGAGTACTCCGTTTCCCTGGCTGACCAGGGCCGCACCGCCCGGGAGATCTATGAGGAACTGGCGGTCCAGCGGGACAAGGTGAAGCTGCTGGCCATGGTGGACACCCTGGAATATCTGAAAAAGGGCGGCCGGGTCTCCGCCACGGTGGCCTTCGCCGGGGGCCTGCTGAACATCAAGCCGGTGATCTCCGTAGAGGACGGGGAAGTGAAGATGATGGGCAAGGCTCGGGGCTCCAAGCAGGCCAACAACCTGCTGGTACAGATGATTCAAAGCTGCGGCGTGGACTTTACCAAGCCTCTGCTGCTGGGCTACACCGGCCTGAGCGACGTTCTGCTGCAAAAGTACATGGTTGACAGCGCCGCTCTCTGGGAGTGCCATCGCCAGGCGCTTCCCACCACCATCGTAGGCAGCGTCATCGGCGTCCACGCCGGCCCCGGCGCGGTAGCCGTGGCCTTCTTCGCGGAATAAATGCTTGTTCCCTTTTCAAAAAATTTGGCGGCACGGATTGATCCGTGCCGCCGCAGACTGTCGAGAAAGTAAGTTTCCACGTAGAAGTTTATAAACAAGCACCGCAGCAAAGCCTCCGAAGTGTAAAGGGAGGTGGGCAGGCGAAGTCTGCTCGGAGGGATTGACGCAGCAGAATGTTCCCACTTTGCCGGAGTGCGGGCGAATTCGTACATTGTACCGCACAATCCCTCAGTCACGCATAGCGTGACAGCTCCCTTTACGCAAGGGAGCCTTGGGCGCTGTAAGCGCCAAAAGTTTTTTCGACACCCTTTGGCGGCACGGATGATCCGTGCCGCCGGTTTTTTAGTTGGTATAATTATCAAAGTAGCCCTGGATGTGGATGATGGGGGTGCCCTTGTCGCCGGAGCCGGAGGTCAGGTCGCACAAAGAGCCGATGAGATCCGTCAGCCGCCGGGGTGTGGTGCCCTGGGAGGCCATGCTGCCCATCAGATTGCCGTCCTTCTCCCGAATGGCCCCTTCAATGGCGGTTTTCAGGGCTTCGCCGCTGAGATCGGCAAAATCGTTGTCCGCCAGGTACTTCAGCTTCAGCTCGTTGGGGGTGCCCTCCAGGCCCGGGGTGTAGGCAGGAGAGACCACCGGATCCGCCAGCTCCCAGATTTTGCCTACAGGATCCTTAAAGGCGCCGTCGCCGTAGACCATAACCTCCACCCGCTTACCGGTTTTCTCCAGCAGCTGTGCCTGGATGTCCTGAACCAGTCCGAAGCAGTCTCTGGGGAAGAGCTTGACCTTGTCCTCGGTGGACTTATTGGAGCCCAGCAGGCCGTATTTTTCATTGTAGCCGCTGCCGTCTACAGAGGCGTTGAGCAGTTCGTCCATGCCGCAGACCTTCTCCGCCCCGGCGGCCTTCAGCAGCCGCTTGGTACGGGCCCGGGTATGAATGTCACAGCTGAGCACATTCTTGGTATAGTTCAGAATGGCACGGGGATCGTTGGCGAAGATGACCTCCACCTGCGCGCCCTCTTCCCGGATCAGATCGGAATAGTACTGCACATAATCCACCTGGGTAAAGGGATGGAGATTCTCGCCGAAGAGGGCACGATACCGCTCCAGGGTCAGCACATCAGAGTAGGGATTGATTCCCGCCTCATCCAGCTTATCCAGGGACACCAGCTCGTTGCCCACCTCGTCGCTGGGATAGCTGAGCATGAGCACGATTTTCTTCGCCCCCCGGGCAATGCCCCGCAGGCAGATGGCAAACCGGTTCCGGGACAAAATGGGGAAGATCACGCCGATGGTTTCCCCGCCCAGCTTGGCCTTTACATCCTTGGCAATGGCATCCACGGAGGCATAGTTTCCCTGAGCCCGGGCCACCACAGATTCCGTGACCGCAATCACATCCCGATCGCGCAGTTCGTAGCCTTCGCTCTTCGCCGCTTCCAGAACGGCATTGACCACAATCCCCGCCAGATCGTCCCCCTCCCGGATGATGGGAGCGCGAACGCCTCTGGATACGGTTCCGACTTTTCTTTCCATAAAACAACCTCATTTCTCCGGCCGGGGCTGCCATCCACGACCGGATGGATTTACACACCCATTATACCGTGAACGGGCCTTTAATGCAATATTATTTTCTATAATGCTTATCGGCATAAAACAGCAAGCTACAAAATGTGGAAGGAGTCCGTTTTAATGGACAGATAAAATGCTAACATAACCCCAGGAAAAGAAATGGGGGATCTCAACATGGCAAAGGC
>CALWXR010000008.1 GCA_944385535.1 uncultured Oscillospiraceae bacterium | reverse complement strand
GTGGGTACTGTGATCCACAACGTGGAGCTGCAGCCCGGCCACGGCGCTCAGCTGGTTCGTTCCGCCGGCGCCGCCGCTCAGCTGATGGCGAAGGAGGGCGATCTGGCTCAGGTCCGTCTGCCCTCCGGCGAAGTTCGTTACGTGCGCACCAACTGCACCGCCTGCATCGGTCAGGTGGGCAACCTGGACCACGAGAACGTCCACATCGGTAAGGCCGGCCGGAAGCGCCACATGGGCATCCGTCCCACCGTCCGCGGTTCCGTCATGAACCCCAACGACCACCCCCACGGCGGTGGTGAGGGCCGCTCCCCCATCGGTCGTCCCGGTCCTGTGACTCCCTGGGGCAAGCCCGCGCTGGGTTACAAGACTCGTAAGACGAAGAACCCCACCAATAAGTTCATCGTCAAGCGCAGAAACAGCAAGTAAGGAGGAAATGAAATGAGCAGAAGTATCAAAAAGGGCCCTTTCGTAGCTCCTGAGCTGTACAAGCGCGTGGAGGAGCTGAACAAGGCCGGTGAAAAGAAGGTTCTGAAGACCTGGTCCAGATCTTCCACCATCTTCCCCTCCTTTGTCGGTCATACCATCGCTGTCCACGACGGCCGCAAGCATGTTCCCGTCTATATCACCGAGGATATGGTCGGCCACAAGCTGGGCGAGTTCGTTCCCACCCGGACCTTCCGGGGCCACTCCGGCAGCAAGACCGCCAACAGCAAGTAAGGAGGAAGAAAAATGGAAGTTTTTGCACATGTTAAATTCGTCCGTATGTCTCCTCGTAAGGTCAAGCTGGTTTGCGACATGATCCGTGGCAAGGACGTCAAGACTGCCGCCGCTCTCATGAGCCAGACTTCCAAGGCAGCCTGTGAGCCCATGGCAAAGCTGCTCAAGAGCGCCATTGCCAACGCCGAGCACAACAACGGCATGAACGCTGAAAACCTGTATGTTTCCACCGCCATCGCGAACCCCGGCCCCATCCTGAAGCGCGGCCGCATCGCGTCCCGCCGTGGTTTCGTTCGGATCAATAAGAGAACCACTCACATCACCATCGGTGTGAGCGAGAAGGCTTAATCAGGAGGTAGCTATGGGACAGAAAGTTAATCCCCATGGACTGCGGGTTGGCGTTATCAAGGACTGGGATTCCCGCTGGTATGCCCGCGAGGACAAGGTCGGCGACCTGGTCGTTGAGGACTACAACATCCGTAAGTATCTGAAGAACAAGCTGTACGCCGCTGGCGTCGCTAAGATCGAGATCGAGCGCAGCAATGGCAAGGTCAAGATCAACATCAACTGCTCCCGTCCCGGCGTGGTGATCGGCAAGGCCGGCGCTGAGATCGAGAACCTGCGCAAGGACATGGAAGCCCGGCTGGGCAAGAGCGTGAACCTGAACATCGTTGAGGTTCGCAGCCCTGACCTGAACGCCCAGCTGGTGGCCGAGAACATCGCTCAGCAGCTGGAGAAGCGTATCTCCTTCCGCCGGGCCATGAAGAAGGCCATGCAGCAGGCTACCCGCCTTGGCGCCAAGGGCATCAAGGTCACCTGTGCCGGCCGTCTGGGCGGCGCGGAAATCGCCCGCTCTGAGAGCTATCATGAGGGCACCATCCCCCTGCAGACCATCCGGGCCGACATTGAGTACGGCTTCGCGGAAGCTGCCACCACCTACGGCCGCATCGGCGTGAAGGTGTGGATCTACAAGGGCGAAGTGCTGAACACCACCCTGCGGGCCGCCGCTCCCGAACCCGAGAAGCGGGAGCGCCGGGATCGCCGTCAGGGCGAGCGCCGGGGTGACCGCCGTCAGGGCGACCGCCGCTCCGGTGGCGACAGAAGAAACTACAACCGTGAAGGAGGTAACCGCTGATGCTGATGCCCAAGAGAGCCAAATACCGCAAGGTTCAGCGTGGTCGTATGACCGGCACTGCCTCCCGCGGTAACAAGGTTGCCTACGGTGAATATGGCATCCAGGCTCTGGAGCCTGGCTGGATCACCGGCAATCAGATCGAGGCCGCCCGTATCGCCATGACCCGTTACACCAAGCGTGGCGGTAAGGTCTGGATCAAGATTTTCCCCGACAAGCCTTATTCCAAGAAGGGCCTGGGCACCCGTATGGGTTCCGGTAAGGGCGCTCCTGAAGGCTGGGTCGCAGTCGTTAAGAATCAGAAGGTGATGTTCGAGATCGGCGGCGTTTCCGAAGAGGTTGCCCGCGAGGCTTTGCGCCTGGCGCAGCACAAGCTGCCCATCAAGACCCGGATCGTCACCAAGGAAGTCGAAACCGAGATTGGTGGTGAATAATGATGAAGGCAAAGGAACTGAAGAACCTGTCCGCCGAGGAGCTGAACAAGAAGCTGGGTGAGCTGAAGAAGGATCTGTTCATGCTGAGAATGCAGCATGCCACCAACCAGCTGGATAACCCCATGCAGATCTCCGCTGTCAAGAAGGACATCGCCCGCGTCAAGACCATTATTCGCGAGAAGACCAACATCTGAGGAGGATACGTAAATGACTGAGAATAGAGCATTCCGTAAAACCAGAATCGGTCAGGTCGTCTCCGATAAGATGGACAAGACCATTGTGGTTGCCATTGAGGACAGCGTGCAGCATCCTCTGTACAAAAAGACCATGAAGCGGACCTACAAGCTGAAGGCCCACGACGAGAACAACGAGTGCGGCGTCGGCGATACCGTTGAGGTCATGGAGACCCGTCCCCTGTCCAAGGACAAGCGCTGGAGACTGGTTCGGATCATTGAGAAGGCGAAGTAAGGAGGTCGGAACATGATTCAGGAAGAAAGCTATCTGAAGGTTGCCGACAACACCGGCGCCAAGGAAATCCACTGCATTCGTGTGCTGGGCGGCTCTAAGCGGAAGTACGGCAACATCGGCGATGTGATCGTTGCTTCCGTCCGTAAGGCTACTCCCGGCGGCACTGTGAAGAAGGGCGAGGTCGTAAAGGCCGTGATCGTCCGCACCAAGCGGGGTGTCCGTCGTGAGGACGGCAGCTACGTCCGCTTTGACGAGAACGCTGCGGTTATCATCAAGGAGGACAAGAACCCCCGTGGTACCCGTATCTTTGGACCTGTGGCCCGGGAACTGCGTGAGAGAGATTACATGAAGATCCTCTCCCTGGCCCCCGAAGTCATCTAATGGAGGACCGAAGGAATGAACATTAAGAAGAATGATACTGTGATCGTCCTGTCCGGCAAGGACAAGGGCGTTAAGGGCAAGGTCCTGGTTGCCATGCCCAGCGAAAACAAGGTCATTGTAGAGAAGGTCAACGTTGCCACCTGCCACACCAAGCCCCGCCGTCAGGGCGAGACCGGCGGCATTGTCAAGCGGGAGACCCCCATCCGCGCCTGCAAGGTCGCTCTGTTCTGCGACAAGTGCGGCAAGGGCGTTCGTGTGGGCTACAAGACCGAAAACGGCAAGAAGATCCGCGTCTGCCGCAAGTGCGGCGCCGAAATCTGAGAAAGGAGCGAGATAATCTATGGCTAGCAGAATGAAAGAAAAATATGTTGCTGAGATCGCTCCCGCTCTGAATAAGAAGTTCGGCTACAAGAGCGTTATGCAGATCCCCAAGCTGGACAAGGTCATCGTGAACGTCCGGTGCGGCGAGAGCAAGAACAACGCCAAGGAGATCGAAGCCATCGTGAAGGATCTGGGCACCATCACCGGCCAGAAGGCGGTTGTGTGCAAGGCTCGTAAGTCCGTCGCCAACTTCAAGCTCCGTGAGGGCGAGTCCGTTGGCGTGAAGGTTACCCTGCGGGGCGACAAGATGTACGAGTTCCTGGACCGGCTGTTCAGCGTGGCCCTGCCTCGTGTCCGCGACTTCCGGGGCATCAACCCCAACTCCTTCGACGGCCGGGGCAACTACGCCTTCGGTCTGAAGGAACAGCTGATCTTCCCCGAAATTGAGTACGACAAGGTGGATAAGATCCGTGGTATGGATATCTGCATCTGCACCACCGCCACCACCGATGAGGAAGCCAAAGAGCTGCTGACCCAGCTGGGCGCTCCCTTCCACGCTTGATTAGGAGGATTCGCAAATGGCAAAGAAGGCTATGATTCTGAAGCAGCAGGCTGAGCCCAAGTTCTCCAGCCGCCGCTACAACCGCTGCAAGATCTGCGGCAGACCTCATGCTTACCTGCGGGACTACGGCGTTTGCCGTATCTGCTTCCGCGAACTGGCCTACAAGGGTCAGATCCCCGGCGTCCGCAAGGCCAGCTGGTAAGGTAAGGTCGAATTCAAGTGTCAAAAAGATTCGAAGCGTCCCGGGAAGATGGCTTTCACTTGCATAAGTGGGAGCGCATTCCCCGGATACCTTCGGATCTTCACGGGTTTAGCCCGTAACTTCTAAAAGGAGGATTTTCAACATGCAAATCACCGATCCCGTAGCAGATATGCTGACCCGCATCCGGAACGCGAACTCTGCAAAGCACGACACCGTGGATGTCCCCGCTTCCAACCTGAAGAAGGCCATTGCCCAGATCCTGCTGGAGGAAGGCTACATCAAGTCCTACTCTGTGGCGGATAACGGCAACCAGGGCGTCATTCACATCACCCTGAAGTATCTGGCGAAAAAGCAGCCCGCTCTGTCCGGCCTGAAGCGCGTCTCCAAGCCCGGCCTGCGGATCTACGCCGGTGCTGACGAGCTGCCCAAGGTTCTCAAGGGCCTGGGTGTGGCCATCGTCTCCACCTCCAAGGGTGTTATGACCGACAAGAAGGCTCGCGAGCTGCACATCGGCGGCGAAGTCCTGGCTTTCGTCTGGTAAGGAGGATTTCGGAAATGTCTAGAATTGGTAAGAAGCCGGTTATTATTCCGGCAAATGTTACGGTGGACATTGCCGAGGGCAATGCCGTTACCGTGAAGGGCCCCAAGGGCACCCTGAGCTACACCTTCCATCCCGACATGATCCTGAAGGTGGAGGGCAACGTTCTGACCGTAGAGCGTCCCGACGACGAGCATCTGCACAAGTCCCTGCACGGCCTGACCCGTACTCTGCTGAACAACATGGTAGAGGGCGTGGACAAGGGCTATGCCAAGGAGCTGGAAGTCAACGGCGTTGGCTACCGTGCGGAAAAGAAGGGCAATCAGCTGGTCATGCGGTTGGGCTTCTCCCACGAGGTGTTCGTGGACGAGATCCCCGGCATCACCATTGAAGTGCCCGCTGCCAACAAGATCATCATTCGCGGCATCGACAAGCAGGCTGTGGGCCAGTTTGCCGCTGAAGTCCGCGGCAAGCGTCCCCCCGAACCCTACAAGGGCAAGGGCATCAAGTATTCCGATGAGGTCATCCGCCGTAAGGTTGGTAAGACCGGCGGCAAGAAGTAATGGAGGTGTGCCGAAATGGTTAGCAAGATCAATAAGAAAGCAATGCGCATGAAGCGGCACGTCCGCGTTCGTGGCAAGGTTTCCGGCACTTCCGAGCGTCCCCGCCTGAACGTGTTCCGCTCCAACGCAAACATCTACGCCCAGATCATCGACGATGTGAACGGCGTTACCCTGGTTTCCGCAAACACCCTGGAAAAGGGCTTCGAAGGCGCTACCGGCAATGCTGAAGCGGCAAAGAAGGTAGGCCTGGTTCTGGCCGAGCGTGCTAAGGCGAAGGGCATTGAAGAAGTGGTGTTCGACCGCAGCGGCTATGTTTACCACGGCCGTGTGGCTGCCCTGGCTGAAGGCGCCCGCGAAGGCGGCCTGAATTTCTAAGAGTGAGGAGGAAATAAAATGGCTTATAATAAGACAAACAATGACGCTCCCGAGCTCATTGAGAAGGTCGTTTACCTGAACCGGGTCTCCAAGACCGTCAAGGGCGGCCGTGTCATGAAGTTCTCCGCTCTGGTTGTTGTTGGCGACGGCAAGGGCACCGTGGGTTACGGCCTGGGCAAGGCCGCCGAAGTTTCCGAGGCCATTCTGAAGGGCATCGCCGATGCCAAGAAGAACATGGTCAAGGTCTCCCTGGCCGGCGATACCATCCCCCACGACGTCATCGGCATCTTCGGCGCCGGCACTGTTCTGCTGAAGCCCGCTCCCGAAGGCACCGGCGTGATCGCCGGCGGCGCTGTCCGTGCCGTCATGGAGGCTGTGGGCATTAAGAACATCTGCGCCAAGTGCCTGCGATCCAACAATCCCCAGAACGTTGTCAAGGCCACCATGGCTGGCCTGACTTCTCTGCGTTCTCCCGAGCAGGTTGCTGCTGTCCGTGGCAAGAGCGTAGAAGAAATCATCTAACAAGGAGGGCAATTAACATGGCAAACCTGAAGATCAAGCTTGTTAAGAGCCTGAACGGTCGTCTGGATAAGCACATCGCTACCGCTGAGAGCCTGGGCCTGCGCAAGATCGGCCAGGTCACTATCCAGCCCGACAATACCCAGACCCGGGGCAAGATCGCCAAGATCGGCTATCTGCTTCAGGTCACTGAAGTTGAATAAGGAGGAGTAGAATAATGAAGCTTCATGAACTCTCTCCCGTTGCTGGCTCCACCCAGGTGGGCAAGCGTAAGGGTCGCGGCATCGGTTCCGGCAACGGCAAGACCGGCGGCCGCGGCCACAAGGGCCAGAAGGCCCGCTCCGGCGGCAAGGTCCGCGTGGGCTTCGAAGGCGGCCAGATGCCTCTGGTGCGCCGGGTTCCCAAGCGCGGCTTCAACAACATCCATGCCAAACCCCTCACCGCTGTGAACGTGGCTTGCCTGAACCGTTTTGAGGACGGTGCTGTTGTGGACGCTGCCGCTCTGATTGAGGCTGGTGTGATTGCCAGCTGCCCCTATGGTCTGAAGGTGCTCTCCAACGGCACCCTGACCAAGAAGGTTACTGTTAAGGCCGCGGCTTTCTCTGAGTCTGCCAAGGAAAAAATTGAGCAGGCAGGCGGAAAGGCCGAGGTGGTTTAAGTGCTTCAGACACTGAAGAACGCTTGGAAGATTCCTGAACTGCGTAAGAAGATCATCTTTACACTGTTCATCCTGCTTCTGTACCGGATTGGCAACGTGATCCCTGTTCCCTATATCGACGTTGCCGCTCTGGCAAGCTACTTTGACAGCGTGCTGTCCACCACCATTCTGGGCCTGTACAACGCGATGTCCGGTTCCGCCTTCTCTCAGGCCACCGTATTCGCCCTGGGCATTCAGCCCTACATTAACGCATCCATCATTATCCAGCTGCTGACCATTGCCCTGCCTCCTCTGGAGCGCCTGGCAAAGGAAGGCGGCGAGGAAGGCAAAAAGAAGATCGAGCGCATCACCCGCTGCACCACTGTGGCTCTGGGCCTGCTCATGGGCGGGGCCTATTACGTGATGCTGAAGAATTACTCCGCTCAGGGCTTCACCATCATTACCGACGAAGGCTTCCTGCCCGCTCTGGTCATCGTCTTGGCCTTCACCGCCGGCTCCGCCCTGGTCATGTGGCTGGGTGAGCAGATCACCGAGTTTGGCATCGGCAACGGCATCTCCATGATCCTGTTCGCCAATATCATCTCCGGCATCCCCTCCATGATCGGCACCCTGTTCACCATGGCCTGGTGGCAGGTGATCATTGTTCTGGTGGGCGTGGCCGCTCTGGTCCTGTTCATTGTCTTCATCAACGACGCCGAGCGCCGGATCCCCATCCAGTACGCCAAACGGGTCGTCGGCCGTAAGATCTACGGCGGCCAGAACACCAACCTGCCCATCAAGGTGGCCATGTCCGGTGTGATGCCCGTGATCTTCGCCCAGTCCATCTGCTCCATGCCCGCCACGCTGTATGTGCTCTTTGGCTGGAACCAGGGATGGTTCTACAACAATATCTGGGATTCCTCCAGTGTTGGCTATGCCATTATGTACTTTTTGATGATCTTCTTCTTCAGCTGGTTCTACTCCACCATTCAGTACGATACCGTGGAGATTGCCAATAACCTGAAGAGCAACGGCGGCTTCATCCCCGGCTTCCGTCCCGGCAAGCCCACCGCCGAGTTCATCCAGAAGGTGATTAACAAGATCATCGTGTTCGGTGCCATTTATCTGAGTATTGTGGCGCTGCTGCCCATCGTTGCCGGCAATCTGATGGAGGGCGTTAAGAACCTGGCCATCGGCGGCACCTCCGTCATCATCGTTGTGGGCGTTGCCCTGGAGACGGTGAAGGCTTTGGAGGCACAGATGCTCATGCGGCACTACAAGGGCTTCCTGGATTAACGGGAGGTATGGCAGAATGAATCTCATTCTACTGGGCGCGCCCGGCGCCGGTAAGGGAACACAAGCAGAGCTGCTGGTAAAGAAGCTCTCCATTCCCGCCATTTCCACCGGGAACATGCTCCGTGAGGCCATGGCCAAGGGCACGGAGCTGGGAAAAAAGGCCAAACAGTACATGGACGAAGGCGCTCTGGTCCCCGACGAGCTGATCCTCGGCATCGTCGCCGACCGGGTGGCCCAGCCCGACTGCCAAAACGGTTTCATCCTGGACGGGGTGCCCCGCACCCTGGCCCAGGCGGAAGCCCTGGAAGAAAAGGGCGTCAAAATCGACCATGTGGTTTCCATTGAGGTTGACGACAGCGAGATCGAGGGCCGTATGACCGGCCGGCGGGTGTGCAGCAAGTGCGGCGCCAGCTATCACGTAGTCGCCAATCCTCCCAGGGAAGAGGGCGTGTGCGACAGCTGCGGCGGGGAACTGATCATCCGCAAGGACGACAAGCCCGAAACTGTCCGCCACCGCCTGGAGGTCTACCACGCTTCCACGGAAGTTCTCAAGGACTTCTATGCCAACCTGGGCAGACTGCGCACCGTCAACGGAAGCCAGTCCATTGAGCGTGCGAATGAGGACATCCTCAAGGCAATAGGGGCTCAGGTATGATCACAATCAAAAATGAACGTGAGCTGGAGTCGATGCGCCGGGCCTGCAAAATTACCGCGGCAGCCCGTGCTTTGGCAGGGGAAATGGTAAGACCCGGCGTGTCTACGAAAGCAATTGATCGGGCCGTACACGATTATATCGTGAGTCAGGGCGCGAAACCGTCGTTCCTGAACTATAACGGCTTCCCGGCAAGCGCCTGTATCAGCGTCAACAGTACGGTGATCCATGGCATTCCCGGCGGATATGTCCTGAAAGAGGGAGATATCGTGTCCGTGGATGTGGGCGCTTTCTATCAGGGATTTCATGGCGATTGTGCCGCTACCTTTGCCTGTGGTGCCATCAGCACCGACGCGCGGAAGCTGATCGATGTGACGAAGCAGTCCTTCTATGAAGGCATCCGCTTCGCCGTCAAAGGCAGCCGAGTGCAAGATATCTCCCACGCCATTCAGACGTATGTGGAGTCTAACGGTTTTTCGGTTGTCCGATCCTTCGTAGGTCACGGCGTTGGACGGCAGCTGCATGAAGAGCCGGAAGTGCCGAACTTCGGCGCCCCCGGCCGTGGACCCAGACTGCTTCCCGGCATGACACTGGCCATCGAGCCTATGGTGAACGCGGGCACCTATGATGTGCGCGTTCTCAAGGACGGATGGACCACTGTGACTGCCGACGGCAAGCTGTCTGCCCATTACGAAAATACTGTACTCATCACCGACGGCGAGCCGGAAATACTCACCGTCACCGAGGGACTTTGACTATGGACCCAGCCAAACCAAGTATTGAGATCTCCGATGTGGTCGTATCCACCGCAGGCAGGGATGCCGGTGAATGGTTCTATGTAATTGACGAAGATCCCATCTACCTGTTCCTGGCCAACGGCAAGGACCGCACTGTGGAAAAACCCAAACGAAAAAAGCGCAAGCACGTAGAAAAAGTCCTTCGCTCTGAGACCAGAGTCGCCGGGAAAATCAAAAACGGCGACAAAGTGCTCAACGGCGAATTACGAAGAGATCTGGCAAGTCTTGCCCGATCAATGCAAGCGAAAACCTAGGGAGGTTATAAACTTGGCAAAAGACGACGTAATCGAGATTGAGGGCATCGTTACCGATGCACTGCCGAATGCTATGTTCAAGGTTGACATTGGCAACGGACACACCATTCTGGCACACATTTCCGGCAAGCTCAGAATGAACTTCATTAAGATCTTGCCCGGTGACAAAGTAACCGTTCAAATGTCTCCGTATGATCTGACCCAAGGCCGGATCACCTGGAGAAGTAAGTAAAACTAGAGAATACCATTCTCATATGGAGGTTAAACAGTATGAAGGTAAGACCGTCCGTTAAACCCATGTGCGAAAAGTGTAAGATCATCAAGCGCAAGGGTCGCGTTATGGTAATTTGCGAAAACCCCAAGCACAAGCAGAGACAAGGCTAATAGGAGGTGCTGAAAGAATATGGCACGTATTTCTGGTATTGATCTTCCCCGCGACAAGCGGATCGAGGTTGCTCTGACCTATATCTATGGCATCGGACCCGCCCGGGCGGCCAAGGTTCTGGAAGTCACCGGTATCAACCCCGATACCCGTGTGAAGGATCTGACCGAGGAGCAGGAAGCCCTGCTGCGTGATGCCATCGAGCATCACTATATCATCGAAGGCGATCTGCGCCGTGAGACCGCTATGAACATCAAGCGGCTCAGCGAAATCGGCTGCTACCGCGGTCTGCGTCACCGCCGGGGTCTGCCTGTGCACGGCCAGCGGACCAAGACCAACGCCCGCACCCGTAAGGGCCCCAAGAAGACCATCGCCAACAAGAAGAAGTAAGGAGGGATATGTAAATGGCTGCTAAAGCTGCTAAGAAGGTTGTAAAGCGCCGTCGCGAGCGCAAAAATGTAGAAAAAGGTGCGGCACATATCCGCTCCTCTTTCAATAACACCATGGTGACCATCACCGACCTGGAAGGCAATGCCCTGAGCTGGGCTTCTTCCGGCGGACTGGGCTTCCGTGGCTCCCGGAAATCCACTCCCTTCGCTGCCCAGACTGCTGCTGAGACTGCTGCCAAGGCCGCGATGGAGCATGGCCTGAAGACCGTTGAGGTTTATGTGAAGGGCCCCGGTCAGGGACGTGAGGCTGCGATCCGCGCCCTGCAGACCGCCGGTCTGGAAGTCGTTATGATTAAGGACGTCACCCCCATTCCTCACAATGGCTGCCGTCCCCCCAAGAGACGTCGTGTCTAATAAGCAATAGGAGGAATTTTGCGTTATGGCTAAGAATATGCAGCCCGTGCTGAAGCGTTGCAGAACGCTGGGCGTTTCTCCTGCCGCAATGGGTTACAACAAGACTTCCAACAAGAACCCCGGCGGCCAGAGAAGAGCGAAGAAGTCTGAGTATGCTACTCAGCTGACCGAGAAGCAGAAGGTCAAATTTGTGTACGGCATCCAGGAGAAGCAGTTCCGGAACTACTATGACAAGGCGGCCCGGGCCGGCGGCAACACCGGTGAAGAGCTGCTGACCTACTGCGAGCGCCGTCTGGACAACGTTGTTTACCGCCTGGGCTTTGCCAACACCCGTCGGCAGGCTCGCCAGCTGGTGAACCACGGTCACTTTACCGTGAACGGCAGCCGCGTGAATATCCCCAGCTACCTGATTAAGGTAGGGGATGTGATCGCCGTCTCCGAGAAGGCTTCCTCCAACGCTTTCTTCAAGAAGCTGAAGGAGGACGACACTTTTGTTGCTGCTCCCAAGTGGCTGGATCGTGATAAGAACACCCTCCAGGGCAAGGTCATTGCGATGCCCACCAAGGCGGATATCGACTTCGATATCGCTGTGCATCTCATCGTCGAGTTGTACTCCAAGTAATGATCTCCCCCCTGTCCGTAAGCATGTTTTTCCGGTGGGGAGCTTGCTCCCCACACTATTAAGGAGGGTTTTGATTCATGGTAGAAATTGAAAAGCCTCGCATTACCTGTCTTGACAAGCCTGAGGATTCCTCTTACGGCAAGTATGTCGTAGAGCCTCTGGAGCGCGGCTACGGCATGACCCTGGGTAACTCCCTGCGCCGTATCCTGCTGAGCAGTCTGCCCGGTTATGCCGCAACTTCTGTGAAGATCCAGGGCGTTCAGCATGAGTTTTCCACCATCCCCGGCGTCACCGAGGATGTGACCGAGATCGTGCTGAATGTAAAGCGGATCAAGCCCAAGCTGCACTGTGCCGGTATCAAGACTGTTCACATTGACGCGGTTGGCCCCGGTGAGGTTACTGCCGGGGACATCAAGGCGGATGCGGAGGTCGAGATCCTGAACCCGGATCAGCATATCTGCACCCTGGGTGAGGATGCCACTTTCAATATGGAAATCACCCTGTCTCAGGGCCGGGGCTATGTTTCTTCTGACAGAAACAAGACGCCTCAGACCGTCATTGGCGTGATTCCCATTGACTCCATCTATTCTCCTGTTACCAAGGTGAATTACACGGTGGAGCCCTGTCGTGTAGGTGACAAGACCGACTACGACAAGCTGACCCTTGAGGTCTGGACGGATGACACCATCACTGCCAAGGACGCTGTTTCCCTGGGCGCCAAGATCCTTTCCGATCATCTGACTGTGTTTACCAACCTGTCGGATACCGTCAGCACTTCTTCCACCATTGTGGAAAAGACTGCCGACCGCCCGGACGCCAAGCTGTCCATGACCATTGACGAGCTGGATCTGTCTGTCCGCAGCTTCAACTGCCTGAAGCGCGCCAACATCAATACCGTGGCCGATCTGATCAACAAGACCGGCGAGGATATGATGAAGGTCCGCAACATGGGCAAGAAGTCTTTGGACGAGGTGCAGAAGAAGCTGGAAATGATGGGTCTGTCCCTGGCCAGCGAAGAATCTGGCAGCAACAACTAATTGAGTTTAACCTTTTAAGAAGGAGGAAACGTTCATGTTCGGCACTCGTAAGCTGGGTAAGACCAGCACACAGAGAAAAGCCCTGCTGCGTCAGCAGGTTACCGATCTGCTGGAGAACGGCAAGATGGAAACCACTTTCTATCGTGCCAAGGAAGTACAGCCTGTGGTGGAGAAGATGATCACCCTGGGCAAGAAGGGCGACCTGGCCGCTTACCGGAAGGCCCTGGCTTTCATCACCAAGGAAGATGTGGCCCACAAGCTGTTCAAGGAGATCGCTCCCAAGTATGCTGACCGCAACGGCGGCTATACCAGAGTGACCCGCACCGGCCCCCGCCGCGGCGACGCCGCTGAGATGGCTGTCATCGAGCTGGTGTAAATTCCAAATCTGAAAGACAATGGGCGTGCCGCGCACGCGGTACGCCCTGTTTTTCTTGGAAAAGGAAAAAACATCTTGACAAATGGGACTGGATGTTGTAGAATAATCGAGTCGTGTGAGCGACAATATACGCTGCTATAGCTCAGTCGGTAGAGCGCATCCTTGGTAAGGATGAGGTCGCCAGTTCAAATCTGGCTAGCAGCTCCATTCTTTTCTCCAAACGGTGATTCAGGCCGGATGCACGGCTCTCAGGGCGGTTTTACAGAATCCAGTTCACGGATTTGAAATGGCCTGCTTTTTCAATTTCACATTCGCTGCTATAGCTCAGTCGGTAGAGCGCATCCTTGGTAAGGATGAGGTCGCCAGTTCAAATCTGGCTAGCAGCTCCAAAGAATCTCGAAAGGAACAGGCTTTCGAGGTTCTTTTTTGCTCCGGAAGAAGTTCTTTCGGAGTTCTTTATTTTACAGCGGGACTCCGTTATAATGAACTACAGCACAGGATATGCGGAAAGTGACAATTCTGTCATGTGGTTTCCGACGAATTTTGATAGGATCCTATATAATGGAACAACGCCAAATGCCTTGAAAGCCAAGGATTCGCTCGTTGTTCCGGCGCGCGGATACCCATTGATTGCTGCTTGAATTTCATAAGAACGGCCCGTGAACAAGCCGTAAAGCCACTTATCGAAGGATCCAAGGCAGCGTTTTCCATATAGGATCGATGGCCGGGGAGCCGGTGATGGAGGTGTGAAGAATGGATAAGATCTTGCTGGTAGAGGACGATCCCACTCTGATTCGGATGCTGGAGCAATTTCTCCGGGAAGAGGGCTTTTTGGTTCATGGTGTGAACGGCCAGAGGCTGGCTGCGGAGGCCATGGATCGGGAGCGGTTTGACCTGGCTCTGGTGGATATTGTGCTGACTGAGGGGAACGGCTTTGCCGTATGCGCCCAAGCCAGGGAGAAAGGGATCCCGGTGATTTTTCTTACCGCTTCCGGGGATGAATACAGCGTGGTTACCGGGCTGGACATGGGGGCGGACGACTATATTTCCAAGCCCTTTCGTCCCAGGGAACTGGCCTCCCGGATCAGAAGCGTGCTTCGCCGGGCGGGAAAGCGGCAAAGCGTGGTGCGCCTGGGGGAGTTGGTCATCGATACGGACAAGGGCGTGGTATCCCGGCAGGGGAGAGATCTGTTCCTGTCCGCCCTGGAATATAAGCTGCTGCTGATCCTGCTGAATCATCGGAGGCAGGTGGTGAGCCGGGACAGGCTGCTGGAGGAGATCTGGGACAGCGGAGGCGAGTACGTAGAGGACAATACGCTGACCGTGTATATCAAGCGGCTGCGGGAAAAAATCGAGCCGGATCCCCAGAACCCCCAATATATCCGCACGGTGCGGGGGCTGGGCTATCGATTGGAGGGGTGAGGATGGTTTCTCGAAATAAAGAGCTGCGCCGGGGGCTGTGGGCCCTGGGGGCGGTCACGATGGTGCTGACCCTGGCGGGATGGCGGGCATCCCTGGTATGCGGCGGCTTCGTGCTGCTGGCCTGTGGGATCAGCTTCGGCGTCTATTCGGTTACGGAAGGCTGCCGTTATCAGGCGCTGAAAAAGCTTTCCTGGGACCTGGATCACCTGCTTCTCACCGGCACGCCCTTGCCCATTGGGCAGTATGAGGAGGGGGAACTGTCCATTCTTGCCTGTCAGATCCAGAAAATGGCCCTGGGCCTGACGGAAGCCGCCGATACCGTCAAGGGGGAGAAGGCCCACCTGGCCCAGTCCTTGGCGGATATTTCCCACCAGCTGCGGACGCCGTTAACATCTATGAACCTGACAGCGGCTATGCTGGGAAGCAGGGAACTGTCCCAGCAGCGCAGACTGGAACTGGTGAGAGAACTGCAGGGCCTGCTCAGCCGCACCGACTGGCTGGTGGAGTCGCTTTTAAAGCTGAGCAAGCTGGACGCGGGAATGGTGGAGCTGGCAAAGGAGCCGGTTCCCGTAAAAGGGTTGATCGCCCGGGCCTGTGAACCCCTGGCCATTCCCATGGAGCTTCGGGAGCAGCATTTGACGGTGCGGTGCGGGGAGGAAAGGTTTACCGGGGATTTGGTGTGGTCGTCGGAGGCACTGGGGAATCTTTTGAAAAACTGCATGGAGCACACGCCCCAGGGCGGCCGGGTGACCGTCGCCGCCTGGGAAACCCCGCTGTTCACCCAGATCACCGTGGAGGATACCGGGCCGGGATTTGACCCAAAGGATATTCCCCATTTGTTTGAACGGTTTTATAAGGGAACGAACGCGTCCCAAGACAGTTGGGGCATTGGGCTGGCCTTGGCCAGGACGGTGATCACAGCCCAAAACGGAACCCTGCAGGCCATGAACGGGGACACCGGCGCACGGTTTGTCATCAAGTTCTATAAACAGGTTATATGACGATTCTCTCATCCAAGGGTCACGGGATCGTCACCTTCCTTTGATAGGATGATGGCAGGAGGGATTTGAAATGGAAATATTACGAGCGGAACACCTTTCCAAAATTTACGGACAGGGAGAAAATCAGGTCCGGGCACTGGAGGATGTGTCCTTTTCCGTTGAGAAGGGGCAGTTTGTGGCCATTGTGGGCCCATCCGGATCGGGAAAATCCACGCTGCTGCACATCCTGGGCGGGGTGGACCGGCCTACCCGGGGGAAGGTCTATTTGCAGGGGCAGGATGTGTTTGCCCAGAAGGAGGACCAGCTGGCCATTTTCCGCCGGCGGCAGGTGGGGCTGATCTATCAGTTTTACAACCTGATCCCGGTGCTGGATGTGGTGGAGAATATCACCCTTCCGGTGCTGATGGACGGGCGCCAGGTGAACCGGGCCCGATTGGAGGATCTGCTGACAACGCTGAATCTGAAAGACCGGGAGCACCATCTGCCAAATCAGCTCTCCGGCGGACAGCAGCAGCGGGTGTCCATTGGCCGGGCGCTGATGAATTCCCCGGCGGTGGTCCTGGCGGACGAGCCCACCGGCAACCTGGATTCCCGGAATTCCCAGGAGATCCTGGAACTGCTGAAGCTGTGCAACACCCAGTATGGGCAAACTCTGGTGGTCATCACACATGATGAATCCATCGCCTTGCAGGCAGACCGGATCCTGACCATGGAAGACGGTAAGATCCGGCGGGATGAGGTGATCCGATGAACATTGTGAATCAGGTCACATGGAAGAACATGGCCCAAAACAAGACAAGGACCATGGTGACCGTCCTGGGAATCCTGCTGGCGGCGGCCATGTTTACCGGGGTGACGACCCTGGGGGTCAGCTTGGTGGACTACCTCAGGCAGCTGGCCGTCTACCAGAAGGGGGACTACTTTATCCGCTTTGATTACGGCACGGACGAAAACGTCCAAGGGGTCTCTCAGGAAAAAAGCGTGACCAAAGCGGGGGATCTGAAAGCCCTGGGCTACACCTCCGTTTCCCTGGAGCAGGACGGATATACCAAACAGGAGACCTATGTGGTAGCGGCGGGGGATCAAGGGTTCTATGACATGGTCACGGTGCGGCTGGAAGCGGTGCGGCTGCCGGAAAACAGCGGCGAGATCGTCATCACCGGAAATCTGGCGGTTTACCTGGAGAAGCTGGGGCTGCCCTGCGGCCTGGGGGACCCGGTCACCCTTTCGGTGACGCCGGAGTATCAGCCGGAAGAAAATGCCTCTTTCCCGGAGCTTCCCATAACCGGAACAGCCTTCACCCGGGAATACCGGATCGTGGGGATCAATGAGGTAGTTTGCAAGCTGGATGATGAGGCGCTGGGCCTGAGCTACTTGCTGACCTATGCCGACGATCATACAGAGCAGGCCCTGTGGCACCGGCTGTATGTGAAAACGGACCCGGCCGGGGACGTGTACGGGCTGCAGGACAAGGGATACGGCTTGACAGAAAAGGCCAACACCCAGCTGCTGGAGCTCTACGGGGCCTCCCGGTACGGCAATGTAAATACGTGGATCTACCGGATCTGCGGCGTGCTGATGGCTGTTATCCTGGCGGGAACGGTCAGCCTGATCTACAACGCCTTTTCCATTTCCGTTTCCGAACGGACAAAGCAATTCGGCCTGCTTCGCAGCGTGGGCGCCACCAATGCCCAGCTGCGGCGCAGCGTCTATTTTGAAGCGGCGACCCTGTGCGCCGTGGGCATCCCTCTGGGAATCCTGGGCGGATATCTGGGGATCGGGCTGACCCTTCGTCTGACCGGCCACCTGATCCGGGGGCTGCTGGCAGGCAGCGAGCAAAGCGGCATCGTCCTGAGGGCGGTACCGTCGGGAGCGGCCTTTGCCTGGGCCGCGGCGGCGTCCGCGGCGGCAGTATTTCTGTCTGCGTGGGCCCCTGCCCGGCGGGCCACAAAGATTCCGCCCATTGCCGCCGTCCGCCAGAGCCTGGACTATCAGATCCCAAAGAATACCATCCGGTCCGGCGTTCCGGCGCCGGGGGCCTTCCCGGACTTCTGGCGGGAAAATATTACACCGTCAGCCGGAGAAAATACCGGGCCATTGTCTTTTCCCTGACGGTCAGTGTGGCGCTGTTCCTGACCGCCTGGGGCGTTTCCCAATCGCTGCAGCAGGTGGTGGACGCCAATGTGAATACCGGCGGCTACGATATGCTCATATCCTGGTCCGATGAAGAACAGATCCGGCAGATCCGAAGCGGCGACGGGGTCGCTGACTCCGCGCTGGTCTGTCGCAGGCAATATGTGGCGGTAACGCCGGAGGATGCTTTGGATCCGGAATATTGGCAAGCCTGCGCCGCCTTCCGGCTGCAGATGGGAAGGACCGACGGCCAGGAAACCCGGTATGTGGATCTTTACTATGTGGAAGACGCGGCGCTCCGGCGGTTTCTGAAAGATCAGGGGATCGATCCGGAGCCCTACTTTGACGCCCGGAATTCCACGGCCCTGGTGATGGGCAGCCGGATCGTGACTTACGAGAGAAGCGAACAGGGAAGTGTGCGAAAGACCTATCAGACGCCGGTGTTTTCGGAAACCACCGGGACGCTGACGCTGTACCAGCAGTCCGCTCCCGAGGAGGTGCAAGCCTGTCTTCGAAAGGCCCATCCGGAGGGGGATTATATCTTCTGGACCAACGGGGCCTATCAGGGCAATGTGGTACGGACCTATTACTTTGGGCAGCCTGGTGATCCCCAGACACCCCGGGTCAGCCTGGTGATCATTCCCCGGGAAGGGGCGGACGGGTCATGGCGTTATGAATACTACCTGTATGACCCCGAGACGGATACCCTTTCTCAGGAGCCGGCGGCGGTGGACGAGGACCCTGGGATCCCGCTGGAAATTGGGCTGGGGCAGACGGTGTGGGAACTTCCGCTGGGGGTGCGGCAAGACTCTGAAGCCGGGGTTGTGTCGCTGGTGCTGCCGCTGAGCATGGCCCAGGAATCCCAGCCGGATCTGGCCATTCGGGTGGGGGACTACCAGCGTGTTAAGGCCTATTTGGATGGGGAGGAACTGATTTACACAGACCTTCTCCGGGAGCAAATGCAATATAAAAACCTGCTGACCATGGTTCAGGTGTTCAGCTGGGACTTTTTGGCGCTGATGGCCCTGGTCAGTATGTGCAATGCCTTCAACACCATCGCCACGAATATACAGCTGCGGCGCAGGGATTTCGGCATGCTGCGCAGTGTGGGCATGGAGCAAAGGCAGCTGAGGAAACTGGTGGTATATGAGTGCCTGGGTTACAGCCTCCGGGCCTTGGTCATAGGCGTGCCCCTTGGAACCCTGGCAGCTTATGGGATCCACTGCCTGGGGAGGACGGTGGGCAGCGCCGGCTTCCGGTTCCCGCTGGCGCCCATAGGGGCCGCCGGGGTCTGCGTCCTGATTGTGGCGCTGGTTTCCGCTGCCTACGGCCTGGGGAGACTGAAGCGGGAGGATCCCATACAGGCCATCCGGGAAGAATAAGCAAAACAGCCTGGACCGGGCCAAGCGCCCCGGGTCCAGACTTAATGATACCCCATCAGGCTTTGCTTTCCTCCCGGTACCGGGAAGGGGTCCGGCCCTTTAATTCCCGGAAGGTTTTCGTAAAATAACTGGCGTCCTGAAAGCCGCAGGCGGCGGCCACGTCGCTGATATTGTCTTGGGTGGAAAGCAGCAAACGGGCGGCCTGCTGGATCCGATACTGCTTTACATACTGGATGGGCGTGGTGCCGATGGTATTGCGGAAGCACCGCAGACACTCGCTTTCGCTTAAGGCGGCGCTGGCGGCGATGGATTCCATGGTCAGGGCTTCCGGGCAGTGGTTGTGGATGAAGGAGAGCATGGTTTTCATCCGCTCCCCATCCCGCAGGGCTTTCCCGTTGGTCTCCTGGCGGGGTTCCGGGAGATGACGCCCCAGGGAGAAAACCACCTGGGAAAGACAGGCGCGGACGTGAAACTCATAGCCCGGCTTTTCCCCGCGAACTTCCTGCCAGGCGGATTCAATATCGTCCAGGATCTCCCGCTGCCAAACGGTCTGTGAGGTCAGGAGCAGCCATTTTCCCGCGGGATTTTCCAAAAGAGGGTAGCAATAGCTTTGATAAAAAACGCTGTCCAGACTGCCGCCCACCAGCCGAGGATGGAACACCAGGGAATGAAAGCGGCAGCTGCCAGAACCGGCATTCCAGGCCCCGTGAAGAACGCCGGAATTGATGAAAAAACCTTCTCCCGCCCGGATGATTCGCTTTTCCTGCCCGGCGCAGACCAGGGCGCTGCCTTCGGTAATGATGGCGGCTTCCCATTCCTCGTGCCAGTGCCAGGGAACTTCGGCCCGGGTCAGATCGTCGTGATAGCAGGCAATGGGAAAGGGAACGCTGCCATGCTTCACCAGCTCCCGGCCGGTGGGGTCTGTGGCGGTATTACAGGGGGATAACGCCATAATAGCCTCCTGTCTGACGGTTTTGTCATAGAGATGTGGGGATTTTCCTCTAACAGATTTGACTGTACGCTGATATAATCATAGCAAATCTTCAGGAGGTACGCAAGATGGTACATCTTCTTTTGGCGATCATTTATCTGTCCTTTATTTCCCTGGGGCTTCCCGACGCCCTGCTGGGCTCCGCCTGGCCCGTCATGTGCCAGGAATTCCAGGTGCCGGTCTCCTACGCCGGAATCATTTCCCTGATTATCTCCGCGGGCACGGTGGTTTCCAGCTTACAGTCAGACCGGCTGACCAAGAGGCTAGGCGCCGGCAAGGTCACCGCCATCAGCGTGGCCATGACCGCCCTGGCGCTGCTGGGCTTCTCCATAAGCAATCAATACTGGCAGCTGTGCCTGTGGGCCATTCCCTATGGCTTGGGCGCGGGAAGCGTGGACGCGGCCCTGAACAACTATGTAGCCCTCCACTATCCCAGCCGTCATATGAGCTGGCTGCACTGTATGTGGGGCATAGGCGCCAGCGCGGGGCCTTACATCATGGGCGCTGCCCTGAGCGGCGGCATGGGCTGGAATATGGGCTATCGGATCGTTTCCCTGATCCAGATGGTTCTCACCGCATGCCTGGTGCTGAGCCTTCCCCTGTGGAAAAAGCGGAAGGACGAGCCGGGAGAAAACGGAAAGGGGAAGGCCCCGCTGACCATGAAGCAGATTCTCCGGATCACCGGGGCAAAAGAGGTGATGCTGGCCTTCTTCTGCTACTGCGCCCTGGAGCTGACCACCGGGCTGTGGGCCAGCTCTTACCTGGTGCTGAAGGACGGTCTGAGCGAGGAGACTGCCGCCAGCCTGGCGAGCCTTTTCTACATGGGCATTACCGCGGGCCGGTTTTTCAGCGGATTTATCACCTATAAGATGAATGACACCAATATGATCCGCATGGGTCAGGCTCTGGTGACATTGGGCGTGGTGGCCATGCTGCTGCCCCTGGGCGCCGGCGCCACCATGGCGGGCCTGCTGCTCATTGGATTAGGCTGCGCCCCCATCTATCCCTGCGTGATCCATTCCACACCCGCCCACTTCGGGGAAGAAAACTCTCAGGCTCTGATCGGCGTTCAGATGGCCAGCGCCTATGTGGGAAACTGCTGCATGCCGCCCCTGTTCGGCCTGATCGCCAATTACATCAGCGCCGGTCTGCTGCCGGCATACCTGGCGGTAATCAATCTGGTGATGTTCCTGATGTGCGAGCGTCTGAACCGCAAGTGCGCCGCCCACTGCTGACCGCATCCTAAAAAATATCCGCGTCACCGTTTCTTCGGTGACGCGGATGTTTTTTGTTCAGGCTTGGAATTTTCCTTTTTTGGCGGGCAATTTGGCCATGAGCTTACCGGCCAGCCAGTTACCCAGGAAGGCCAGGGCGGTGCCCAGTACGATGGAGGCCAATACGTCGGTGGGGTAGTGGACGTACAGGTACAGCCGGGAGAAGGAGCACAGCACCGCGATAATCAGGGCGGGAATGCCCATGCGCTTATCGTTGAGCATCAGCACCACGGAGGCCTCGAAGCAGGCGATGGTGTGGCCGGAGGGGAAGGAATAGTCATGCTGGGCTTCGATCAGCAGCTGAATCTCCCTGCCGAATTCCGTCCATTGGAAGTCGTAGGGACGGGGCCGCTGAACCAGGGGCTTCAAAGTGGCGTTGCATATGAGAAGCCCTAACAGCAGGGCGATGATCATGCCTACGCCGGTCTTTCGGGTCTTGGGAATGCAAATCAGAATCAGCGCCCAGGCGATCCAGAAGATGCCGTCTTCCCCAAATAAGGTGATGATGGGCATGATGAAATCCATAAACCCGCTTTGCAGATTGGCTTGAATCCAATCCAGAATGGGCAAGTCAAAGGATACCGCCAGTTGGTTGAGTATACTCAGCATATTACGCTCCTTCCGTGGTTTCGGATACCACTGTATCGGTGGCAGGATCCTCAAACAGGGCGTACAAGGTCATAGGCTCCAGGGTTGTGCCGGAGGGGATCTTGACATTGCCGCTGTCGTCGGGATCAAAGACCATGGTGTAGGACAGACCGGTGTCGGTTTCCTCAATCTGATACCAGCCGCTGAAGATCTTGCCTTCCGGGGCGGTGACCACGGGGATGGTCATTTCCGTGGTGTCGGTGTCGTAGAACTGGCTGAGCAGCTCTGTGTCGCCATCCATGAAGGTCAGGCGAACCTGGCCAACCGGCCGGGAAACGTCCACGTTGGTCATGTCGTAGGCCAGCCACTTGCCGGTGTTCTGCTTCTGGAAAAACAGGGTCTGGCTGAAATCAAAGTCTCTGGTGGTGCCGTCGGTACGGGTGACGTTCAGGGCCAGGCTGACCTTCGCGGAGAACAGATCGTCGGTATACCGGGCGTATTCCGTGACGGTCTCGTTCATAAACCGGTAGCCGCTGTTGCTCTGCATCCACAAATCGCCCAGGTTGGTGATCACGCTGTAAACTTCCGAAGAGGTGTCAAAGTACTGGGCGATATCCACTCTGCCGGCACGCTCGATCATGAACAGGCAGTAGGTCTCCGCCGCCTTCAGGGCTACGGTTTTCTCTTCCTCAGAGATGGTGTTGGCCTCTGTCTGCTCGGTAAAGGTCCGGGTGGCCTCGTCATAGCTGACTTCCATGGGATTGCCTTGACCGTCGGTGATGGTCACCGTGGGCAGCGTCATCAGACCCGTGATCTGCTGGGTGCAGGTTTTCAGACCGCTGACGCTGACGCCCATGGGCAGATAGTTTTCCGCCGCTACGGTGGTGGCGATCTGGATGGTGTAGCTGTCGTCCAAGGTAACGCCGTTGACCGTCACCGTATGGCCGTCCAGATTTTTGATGTAATAGGTGCCTTCCCGCTGGAAGTACAGCTCCACCTGGCTCAGCTCCCAGTTTACGATATCCGTCAAACCCGCATTTTGATTATCAGAGCAGAGGGTGAATACGGCAATCTTTTCACCGTCCAGCTCCACCAGATATTTCTTGTCCTCAGAAAGACCGGCGGAGGTCTCTTTATAGGTGAGCAGAGAGGGATCCACGGTGCTTTCCATATAGGAGACGAACTGATCCCTGCCCTCGAAGGCGGTATCTTCTACTCCGGCGGCGTCATACAAAGCGCCCCAATCCGGGTCGGAGAACAGCTGGTCAAAAACCTGCTGGGCCTTGACTGTGGGCTGGGCGGCTTCGTAGCTGCTCAGCCAGCCGTGGAGCCACTGAAGGCCGAAGAAGGTGGTCGCGAAGAAGGCCAGAATGAACATGAAGTACAAGGTGTAGAAGATCACACCGCCAAGACGGGGCCCTTCTTTCTGGGTCTGCTGCTGGATGGGCGCCTGGCGCTGGGAGACGGCGGGCTGTCTGGCCTCGTTAGACTGAGACCCGGCGCTGGCGCGGGAGGGGGCGTTCTGGGGCTTTCTCTGGGGATCCCGGGGAGAAGCGTTTTTCTGGGGGTCTCGGGGAGAAGCGTTTTTCTGGGGATCCCGGGGAGAAGCATTTCTCTGGGAGATCAGCTGGGAAGTGTCTACCGACGATTTTTTCTTTTTCGAGTCAAATTTTCCTTGATACATGGCATACCTCTCTCGTTTACGGCGCTACCATCCAGAAGGTGGGCATCTTTCTGGGCTGCTCCTGAAGCAGGGAATAGCTGTTGATCATTTGCACGGCGCCGGCTTCTCCGAACAGGCCGTAGTTGTCCCGGTAGAGCATCACGCTGGAGGAGCCGCCGTCCATATTGCAGGCGTTCACAGCGCCGTATTCCACCAGAATATCGATCACGTCTTTGTAGGTGCCGCCCATGGAACCGGCCTGACGGCCGTCTACGCACACAAAGATCACCGCGCCGTCCTCCCGCTGACCCACGGCGGTACGGGGGTTCCAGCCGGAGTTGGAGTTATAGGCTTCCTGGTTGATCTCCCCGTTCATAATCAGCACCGGGCCGAAGCAGCAGCCGTCCCGGATGTTCAGCTCTTCCGCCTTGGCCTTGCTGATGTTTTCCGTGTCTACCACCAGAATGTCGTCCTCATTGAAACCGGCAAAGCCTTTGATGTTGTTGGGAGGAGAGCCGGTGGTCCAGACGCATTCTCCTTCGGAGTATACCAGACCCTCCGGCACGGAGCCTACCTTGGGGTCAGAGGTGCCGTTGTCCCAGAAAGCGCCGGCGTTGACGGCGGCAATGGCGCCTTCCGTCTCGATCTGCTCGGTGATCCGGGTGCCGGGAATGGCGGTGGAGAACTTCTCCGTGGAGGTGGCAAGGTAGACCTTGCTGGGATCCCGAACGATCATAATGTGGGCGTTGTAGGTGTCGCCGGAGCGGGACTCGATGCGGATGCCGTCGGGATGGTTGGCCCATTCGTCGCTGCTGATGAGCGCGGAGTTCTTATTGATGACAATGGCGGAGGTGTCTGTGGTTTCGTTGGTCAGATTGGATTCTGACTTGGTGGTGATCGAGTCCAGGGTCTGCTCGTCCAGGAACAGGCCGGGGATCCACTTGGTGCCGGAGGGCTCCAGCAGGGACATGGTGAGAATGTCCCGGGCGGCGGGGGAGGGGCCGTTGAAGATCAGGTTCATCACCAGACACAGGGCAACCACCAGGGCGACAATCATGGTAAACAGCACCAGGAAGAATCGCCGGATGATCCGCCCCAGCAGGCCGCCCTTCTTCTTTTTCTTTTTGGGGGTCGCCGCGTCGGCAGAGCGGGACTGGGCGTTGGAAGGATAATCAGTCGTTGTTCGTTTGCTCATAGATTTTAACCTCGTGATTCCTTATGTTTCTGATACGCAAAGACCCAGCGCTGCTGGATCATGTAGCTGATGATATACAGCCCGGTCATGACCACCACATAGATCAATGTGCGAAGACCGGCGGCGCTGTCGTTGATGGAGAGCAGGGTGTAGACTCCCTGGGTCAGCAGTACCTGGACAGCCATCTGAGGCAGGGCCAGGCAGTAGTAACGAACCATGGCGCGCCAGGTGGACACCGGAGCGCAGAATACCAGCTTTTTGTTGATAAAGAAATTCAGCAGGGAGGAGACCGCTCTGGCGCCCACGCCGGCGGCGGCGGTAAGGGCAAAGCCGCTCAGACCGGAGCGCAGAAGGGAGCTGAGCAGGCCGTACATAAGGGTATCCACCACGGCGCTGAGAAGGGAACTGAGGGTGTATCGGAAGAAGTGGGCCAGAATCAGCTTGTAGATCCGCCAGGAGTCGTGAATGACCCGGAAGTGGGAGCTTTTGTTTTCCTCTATGTAGACGGTGCGGATCTTCACTTCCTCAAAGGGGATGCCCTGGGTTTTAAAGGCCAGAAGCATATTGGTCTCATACTCAAACCGGTCGCCGCCTACGTTGACCAGAATCTCCACCGCGTCCCGGGGCAGGGCCCGCAGGCCGGTCTGGGTGTCGGAAATGGTCATGCCGATGAAAACCTTGAACACCAAAGAGGTGGTGTGATTGCCGAAGCGGCTCCGGGCCGGGACGTGATCCATGGTAAAGTCCCGGCAGCCCAGGACGCAGTGACCGGTTTCCAGCATTTTTTCACAGCAGGCCCGGGTATCCGCCGGGTGGTGCTGATTGTCCCCGTCCACGGTGACCACGCCCAGGCCTTCCGGCCGGTTCTGAAGGAACCAGGTGAAGGCGGTTTTCAGGGCAGCGCCCTTGCCTCGGTTGACTTCATGGTGAAGCAGGTGGATTTCCGGGTGCCGGGCGGCGGCGTCTTCGAAGTAATGTAAATTTTCCGGCTTGCTTCCGTCGTTGACCAGAATGATATCGGAAAAGCCGTATTCCAGCAGGCCGTCAATTACGGCGGTGAGCTTTTCATCCGGGTCCAGGGAAGGCAGGACGACAGAGATCTTGGATAGGTTCTGCATATCAAATCGCCTCTCATTTTTTTCGCCCTGTTCCGCAGGGCATAACTAGTCATCATAGCTAACGTATACTATATCATATTTCTTTTTATTTGCAAACCCTTTTCAAAAAAACTTAAGGAAAAAGTCGAAAGAATGTGGGGATCCCGGCTGATTCCCGGAAAGAAAACCCTTTCTTGACACCTTTGGACAGGTATGGTAAATTAGCATACACAGCGGACGGAAGGATCAAAGATCTGTATG
The DNA here is from genome assembly GCA_944385535.1 of uncultured Oscillospiraceae bacterium. Classification (GTDB taxonomy): domain Bacteria; phylum Bacillota; class Clostridia; order Oscillospirales; family Oscillospiraceae; genus Faecousia. Next base: position 34,281 of record CALWXR010000008.1, on the reverse strand, counting down.
AAAAGAGAACGCCAAGGGAGAAAGGAAGGGGAAAACGCCATGGCGCAGGAATTGACCACAGCCCGGGGCCGGGCTCTGCCGGGGATACCCTGGGACGTTTATCCCCGGCCGCAGATGCGGCGGGGATCCTATCTGAATCTGAACGGGGTTTGGGATTTTACCGTATCCCAGGACAGGCCCGAAGCCTATGACGGGCGCATTCTGGTGCCCTTTTGCCCGGAGTCCCGGCTTTCCGGCGTGGGAAAGCACTTTGCGGAAGGGGCGTCATTATGGTACCGCCGCTTCTTTACATTGCCGGAGGGCTTCCGGAAAGACCGGGTGCTGCTCCACATAGGCGGGGCGGATCAAAGGGCCTGGGTCTATGTGAACGGGAGCCTGGCAGGCAGTCACGAGGGGGGCTACCAGGCCTTTACCCTGGATATCACGGACAATCTCAAGGCGGAAAATGAACTGGTGATCCGCTGCGTGGACGATCTGGGGGATCTGGATTTCCCCTACGGCAAGCAGACCAGAAAACGGGGCGGCATGTGGTACACGCCGGTGTCCGGCATCTGGCAGACGGTGTGGCTGGAGAGCGTGCCGGGGAGCTATATCCGGGATCTGAAGATCCAAAACCGGGGATATTCCGTGACCATTGACATTGGGGAGGATCTCCCCGGAATCGTTACCGTGGCGGGGCTGGGAACCTTTCCTCTGGAAGGCGGAAGGGTAACCGTCACTCCGGAGAATCCCCGGCTGTGGAGCCCGGAAGATCCCCAGCTGTATGACTTCACGGTGGAAGCGGGGGAGGACCGGGTGGAGAGCTACTTTGCCATCCGCTGCCTGGAGATCAAAAATGAGGGACGCTGGCCCCGGCTGTGTCTGAACAGAAAGCCCTACTTCTTCCACGGCCTGCTGGATCAGGGCTACTGGCCGGAGGGCCTGCTGACTCCGCCCGCGCCGGAAAGCTACCGGGACGACATTCTCGCCATGAAAAAGCTGGGATTCAACACCCTGCGCAAGCATATTAAGGTGGAAGCGGAGGAATTCTACTACCAGTGCGATAAGCTGGGGATGATCGTCTGGCAGGATATGGTGAACAACGGGGATTACAGCTACATCCGGGACACGGTGCTGCCAACCATCGGCATGCAGGTGATTCCGGACAAGGGGCTGCATAAAAAGGAAAGTGCCCGCCGCCGCTTCCTGGAAGGGGCCGAAGGGACGGTGAAGCAGCTGCGCAATCATCCCTGCATCTGCTATTGGACCATCTTCAACGAGGGCTGGGGCCAGTTTGACAGCGACCGGGTGTACGAATGGTTCCGAAGCCTGGACGACACCCGGTTCATCGACGCCACCTCCGGCTGGTTCCGGCGGGAAAAGACGGATGTGGAAAGCCTGCATCAGTACTTTGGGAAGATCAGGCTTCGGGGAAACGGGAAGAAGCCCCTGGTGCTTTCGGAATTCGGAGGGAAGGCCTACCGGGCGGAGGGACATTTGTTCAATCCGGACAAGGTCTATGGCTACGGCAATACCTGCCAAACGCTGGAGGAACTGAACAAAACCGTGGAAGGACTGTACCGGGAAGCCATCCTCCCGGCGGTGGAAAAGGGGCTGTGCGCCGCCATCTATACCCAGGTCAGCGACGTGGAGGACGAGATCAACGGTCTGCTCACCTACGACCGGAAGGTGGAAAAGCTTCGGCCGGAAACCATGCTTCCGGTGGCGGAGGCTTTGCGGGAGGCCATGGAGGAAGCGGCGTCCCGGGTGTAAGCGATAAGCCCTGCCCGCCTTCCCGTTGTCTCCTGAGCGGCTTCGTTTCCGGGACTTGCATTTTTTCCGGGGATGGGCTAAAATAGAAAAAACGAAGGGAGGTGCCCGGATGGACCGTGTGCCGGAAAAAGAAACCATGGAGGCCATTGGCGAGCTGTTCAAGGGCTTTGCCGATCCCACCCGGGTGAACATCCTGTTTTTGCTGGCCCAAAGGGAGCTGTGCGTGACGGACATTGCCGAGGCGGTGGACTTAAGCCAAAGCGCCATTTCCCACCAGCTTCGGATGCTGAAGCAGATGCATCTGATCAAATTCCGACGGGAGGGAAAGAACATCCTCTACTCCCTGGCGGACGACCATGTAAAGACCATTTTGCAGATGGGCTTAGAGCATGTATTGGAATAAAAAACATCCCAGCCGGATTCGGCTGGGATGTCAGAGTATCGAAAAAGCTTCGCAGAATTTGCCGCCGCAGCGGCAAAAAAGATTCAATCATTTTCTGTCGGGGCGTGTGCCTGGCAGAAAATACATCTCAGGCTGCGCAGTGTGGGAGTTGTGCGCCATAGGCGCACAAGGAGTGCGCGAAGCAGACTGCAACTCCTTTGTTGAAAACCCCCGAAGGGGGTTTTCAACAGCCTGTCATCCCAGCCGGATTCGGCTGGGATGTTCGTTTTAAAGCACTTTGGATAAAAAGTCCTGAAGCCGGGGATTTCGAGGATTGCCGAAGATTTCGGCGGGGGTGCCTTCTTCCAGAATTCTGCCCTCGTCCATAAACAGCACCCGGCTGGCAACCTCCCGGGCGAAGCCCATTTCGTGGGTCACCACCACCATGGTCATGCCGTCGGCGGCCAGCTCCTTCATGACGCTGAGCACCTCGCCCACCATTTCCGGGTCCAGGGCGGAGGTGGGCTCGTCAAAGAGCATGACCTTGGGGTTCATGGCCAGGGCTCGGACGATGGCGATCCGCTGCTTCTGACCGCCGGAAAGCTGGCTGGGATAGGCGTCCGCCTTCTCTGCCAGGCCGACCCGGCGCAGCAGCTGCATGGCGGTTTCATCCGCTTCTTCCTGGGACATCAAGCCGGTGCGCACGGGAGCCAGGGTGATGTTTTTCCGGATGGTCATATTGGGGAACAGATTAAAATGCTGGAACACCATGCCCATTTTCCGGCGGATCACATCAATGTCCGTCTTGGGATCGGTGATGTCCACACCGTCGAAGGTGATGGTGCCGGAGGTGGGTTCTTCCAGCAGATTCAGGCTTCTGAGAAAGGTGGATTTGCCGGAACCGGAGGGGCCGATGATGACCACCTTTTCCCCGGGATAGATGTGTTGGGTCAGATCCTTCAGAACCAGGTTATCCCCGAAGGATTTACACAGGTTTTTAACGTCGATCACTTTGACGCAGCCTCCTTTCCAGTTTGCCCAGCAGCCAGGAGAAGATGATTACCAGCAGCAGGTAGATGCAGGCCACGCCGATCAGGGGGTACATCTGCTCATAGGTTCGGCCGTAAATGGCCTGGGCGGCGTAGACCAGCTCCTTGCCGCCGATGACGTTTATCAGGGAGGTGTCCTTCAGCAGCACGATGAACTCATTGCCCAAAGAGGGGAGGATGGCCTTAAAGGCCTGGGGAATGACGATGAAGCGCATGGTATCCACATAGCTCAGGCCCAGGCTCCGTCCCGCTTCCGCCTGACCGGGATCCAGGCTCATCAGGCCGCCCCGGATAATTTCGGCCACATAAGCGCCGGAGTTGATGCCCAGGGTCAGTGCGCCCACCATGGTGTAGTTCCGGGAGGAGGAGAAGATGACAAAGCCCATAATCAGCAGCTGCACCATCATGGGGGTGCCCCGGATCACGGTGACATAGACCTGGCAGACCCCGTTGACCAGGCCCAGAACCGGATTGCGCTTTCCCGGCCGCTGCTGGTCGTGGGCGGTGCGGATGATGGCCACCAGAACGCCCAGGACAATGCCGATGGCCAAAGCGGCGGCGGTGACGATCAGGGTGGTGCCTACGCCCTTAAAATATTGGATCCATCGGTCGCCTTCCAGAAAGGCTTGGTAGAACTTCACATAAAATTCCTGAAAAAAAGTGGCGTTGCCCTCTCGCATCAGAACCTTCCAGGCTTCGTATTGTTCCACGATTTCACATCCTTCACTATATTTGCTTCCTCCGGAGGGGAGGATGGCTGTTCTATCCAGAAAATCACCTTCTCCGGGGCGCCGGTAGGGGGAAGGCAATTTTCCATATACAACAAGAAGGGCTATGGGAACGGAAATCCGTTCCCATAGCAGCCGTTACCTGGGATTACTCGCCGAAATACTTGTCGTAAATCGCGGGGATGGTGCCGTCGGCGTTGAGATCAACCAGAGCCTGGTTAATGGCGTCCAGCAGGGCGGTATTCTCCTTGCCCACACCGATGGCGTAGTTGTCCTCAGCCAGGTAGCCGTCCAGCAGAACCAGACCGGGGTTGCCGTCCACAAATTCCTGAGCGGGAGAAGCGTCGATGACCACATAGTCTACCTGATCGTTCAGCAGGGCCTGAACAGCGCTGGCGCCGTTGTCATAAGTGGTGACGTGATCTTCGCCGTAGGTATCGGAAACGTAGATGTAGCCGGTGGTTGCCCGCTGCGCGCCGCCCATCTTCTCGCCCAGGTTGTCCATGGTCACATCGGAGCCTTCCTTGACGATGACCTTCTGGGAGCTGGAGAAGTAGTAGTCGGAGAAGTTCATCACCAGCAGACGATCCTCGGTGACGGAAACGCCGGCCATAACAATGTCGGACTTGCCCTGCTGTACGGCCAGCAGCGCGGCGTCAAAGTCCATGTCGTCGATCTGCAGCTCCAGGCCCAGTTTTTCGGCGATGGCGGCGGCTACTTCCACGTCGTAGCCTTCGAAGGAGCCGTCGTCGGCAACCATTTCAAAGGGAGGAAACGCGGCGTTGGTGGACATGACCAGCTTGCCGGGCTCCACGGTGGTCAAGGCGGCGGCCTCGGTCTCGGCGGCTTCGGTCTCAGCAGCTTCGGTTTCAGCAGCTTCGGTCTCGGCGGGAGCCTCGGTGCCGGCGGTGGTTTCTGCCTCGGTAGCTGCGGTGGCGGGAGCGTCACTGCCGGAGCAGGCGGTGAACACAGCCAGCAGCATCACGACGGACAGCGCGATGATAAACAGCTTTTTCATAATGATCTCTCCTCAAAATGATGATAGGATTCGGATCCTTGCGATCCGGGGGAATGAATGTATAAATTATACTGCTGCAAAATACAAACGTCAATTAGGTGAATACACAACATTGGGCTTGATTTCCGGTTTCCAATAATAAAAAATGCCAAAAATATGAGATGGAATCTGAATATGTGAATATCCGCGAAAAATATTCGGGGATTTTGAAAAACACGGATTAAATAAATATGCGCAAAAATGATGTATATGCATAGACGTCCCGCATGGATGGACTCTGGCGGGAGAGGCCGGAAAGGGGAGAAGGGATGGACGGCGGCGCCGCCGCGCAAGGGGGATGGGACGGTCTGCTATTATTATATTAATGTATAAATGGGGGGGGATAGATGGTCCCAAACCCGGGAGGATGTCTGCGATGGGCGGATGATCCTTCGGGAAAATTGCAAGCCGGGGAGGCTTCAGACAGGCGGCTATGAATGGATTCTGGCAAAATGAAATGAGAAATTGGCTGAATTCACAAAAACCGAAGAAGATTTGCCGCTGCGTTGTGGATAATGATGAAATATGAAAAAAACATTTGACATCCAGCCGTGGACAGGGCATAATAGTAGGGTACATTTTTATGGAGAAATTGTATTCTCTTAAGAACTCGGAACACCATGGAAATCCCGTTTGGGAACCGGGTATTCAATCTGTTATGCCTCTGCTTTGAAAAAAGCGGTTGTCATAAAAAATCTAAATAAGAGGGAGGATTTTTTCGAAATGAAAAAGTTCAACAAGATCCTAAGCATCCTGTTGGCTCTTGTCATGGTTCTGAGCCTGGCCGCTTGCGGCGGTGATACCACGACTACGGAAGCCACCACGACTGCTGCGGATGTCACAGAAGGAACCACTTCTGAGGCGGGTACCTACGTAGATCCCTACGCGGATCTGGCCGACGACTACGACGCGCTGTCTCAGGCTATTTACGATGATGTGCTGGGTGAGTTCTACACCTACTATCAGGAAGCCCAGGCTGAGACCACTGACGCGCTCCGTTTCGCCAAGATGGCCATTGCCGAGGCCAAGATGCTGAGCGCCGGCATCTTCCTGCCCACCACTTCCCAGGGCGGCAACTACGCCATGACCCGGGTGGCTCCTTACACCAACACTCCCATCCTCTTCGGTAACGACACCGAGCGTAAGCACGACCGGATCGTCACCACCGAGCCCATCGAGGCCGCCCACATCGCTGAGATGAAGGCCAAGTGGACCGAGCTGGTGGGCACCGGCACCTACGAGCAGTATGTGAAGGACTACCTGACCGAAAAGGGCTACACCATTAAGGATACCCATGTTGACTACTTTGACGCCGACCCCGAGACCTGGGACGTGCTGGCTACCTCCAACGCCGCCGACTCCGAGGTTCTGGTACAGACCTATGACGGCCTGGTAGAGTACGATATGGAAAACCAGGTTCAGCCCGCTCTGGCGGAAAGCTGGACCACCACCGACAACGAAGACGGCACTCAGACCTGGACCTTCAAGCTCCGTCAGGGTCAGGTTTGGGTAGACAACCAGGGCCGTAAGGTGGACGACGTTACCGCCGACGACTTTGTTGCCGGCATGCAGCACGTGTGCGACGCCATGGGCGGCCTGGAGTATCTGCTGGGCGCCGGCTGCGCCAACATTGTCAACGTGGACGCCTATGTGAACGGCGAGGTCACCGATTTCACCCAGGTTGGCGTTAAGGCTGTTGACGACTACACCGTAGAGTACACCCTGACTCAGCCCACCTCTTACTTCATCACCATGCTGGGCTACGGCGTGTTCGCTCCCATGAGCCGGGAGTACTACGAGTCCATGGGCGGTAAGTTCGGCGCTGAGTTCGACGCCTCTGCCGCTGACTACACCTACGGCAAGGGCCCCGACTCCATCGCTTACTGCGGCCCCTTCCGGATCACCAGCTTCACTTCCAACAATACCATTGTCTTTGAGACCAACGAGTCCTACTGGAATGTGGACGGCAACAACCTGAAGTCCCTGACCCTGATGTACACCGACGGCTCCGATCCCCAGAAGCCCTACGACGATTTCTTTAACGGCGTTGTGGATACCATGGGTATGACTGCTGAGCGTGTTGAGATGGCTAAGGCCGATGGCAACTTCGACAAGTATGCCTACGTCTCCGACACCGACGCTACTTCTTACTGCGGCTTCTTCAACGTTAACCGTACCGCTTACGCCAACTACAACGACGCCAACATGGGCGTCAGCACCAAGTCCGATGAGGACAAGGTTCGTTCCGTGGCCGCTATGCGGAACCAGAACTTCCGTCTGGCTCTGGCCATGTCCATCGACCGGGCTGCCTACAACGCCCAGTCCGTTGGCGAAGAGCTGAAGCTGAACTCCCTGATCAACTCCTACATCCCCGGCACCTTCGTGAACCTGCCTGAGGAAGTGACCGTGGAGATCAACGGCGAGTCCAAGACCTATCCCGCCGGCACCTTCTACGGCCAGATCGTGCAGGATCAGCTGACCGCCGACGGCGTTGAGCTGACCGTGTGGAACGGCACCTCCAGCTCCGGCTTCGACGGCTGGTACAATGTGGAGGCTTCCCAGGCGCACCTGGCTGCCGCTGTGGAAGAACTGGCCGCTGAGGGCATTGAGATTTCCGCTGAGAATCCCATCTACCTGGATGTGCCTGTCCGTACCGACTACGAAGTCAGCATGAACCAGAAGCAGGCCATCAAGCAGTCCGTTGAAGCTACCACCAATGGCGCTATCATCATCAATCTGGTAGAGTACAGCACCCGTGACACCTACCTGGATGCTACCTACTGGTACGGCGCCGGTTACGAGGCTAACTTCGACTTCAACGACGGCTCCGGCTGGAGCCCCGACTATGGCGATCCCTCCACTTATCTGGGCACCATGCTGCCGCAGTACGCCGGCTACATGACCAAGTGCCTGGGCCTGTTCTGATCGATTCTTCGTCAGATAATGTGAAAACAGAAAACGGGGAGGATGGACGATTATCGTCCATCCTCCTGCGTGGCTGTTAAACGGAATATGGTAATTTGTAGGAAATGCTGCCCTCAGTATTCCTAGGGGTGATTAAAAAATTTGCCAGGAATGCTGAGGGCAGTATTCTCTACTGCCATGATGGGTATAAAAGGTTAAGGAACTACAAATAAACAAGAGATGAGTGACGATTATGACAAAATACTTGATTAGCAGAATCATACGGGCGCTTCTTTCTGTTGTGATCGTGGTCGGCGTGATTATGGTGATGGTCTATACCTTCCTGGATAAGCAGTCCATCTTCGCCAATGACCCGGTATTCACCAAGCAGAAGCTGAACGCCAAAGAAGTCTATATGATGCAGCAGTGGGAGCTGTTCGGTTATCTGGACTATGTGCCCTTCTCCGATTATCTGAAGGAGGAGCTGCAGGCGGGCAATATCGACCAGGAGACTTACGACGACGCCGCTGTCCTGGGCAAGACTCCGGAAGCGGACAGCGAACTGACTGCCAAGTATGTAAAGCTTTTTACCGAAAAATATGAGGCCGAGGGCTACGAAGTGATTCGTTGCGAAGGCCTGACCAGGGGCAATACCCGCAAGTATAAAGACGGCGGCGACCCCCGGCTCTATGCCTACAAGGATATCTCGGTGCTGCAGCGCCTTGTGAAGTATTTCGCCGAACTGATTCATGTGGACAGCATCGACTACGCCACCGGGGATGTGGGAGAACGGGGCCTGACCTTTACCTGGTATGATCCTGCCTACGGCGGAGAGAAATTCTCCCCTGCCATAATGGGCAACGGCACCCAGTATAAGTATCTATTGTACTGTGATGACCAGTTCCCCTTTATCCATCAGAATATAGTCACCATCAATCTGGGCAAGTCCTTCTCCGTCAATAAGGGCATTGACGTGTTCCAGACCATGACCAGTCCCCAGGGCGGATTCCGCATGTCCACCGTCACCTATCCCACCGGCGTTGTGGAAGTCACCGCGGATAATCTCCACAGCCTGATGTATTTGGAGGGTTCTCTGGAATCCAGCTCCATGAACCAGAAGTATTATGTGGACGACTACACCAGCGTTACCACTGCCAAGAACGGCCTGTCCAAGATGGGATACTCCTTTGTCATCGGTATCATCTCCGTGATTCTGGCTTATATTGTGGCCATGCCTCTTGGCGTTGTCATGGCGCTGCGGAAGGATAAGTTCCTGGATAAGCTGGGCACCTTCTATATCGTGTTCATCATGGCGGTGCCCTCCCTGGGCTATATCTTTATTTTCCGGGCCATCGGCAATAAGCTTGGCTTGCCCACTACCTTTAATATGGAAAGCCCCACTTGGCAGATGTACATTCTGCCCATCATCTCTCTGTCACTGCCCTCCATCGCCAACCTGATGAAGTGGCTGCGCCGGTATATGATCGACCAGATGAACTCCGACTATGTGAAGTTCGCCCGGTCCGGCGGTTTGTCCGAAGGGGAGATCTTCTCCAAGCACATCTTGAAAAACGCGATTATTCCCATCATTCACGGCATTCCCGCCTCTGTGCTGGGAGCCCTCACAGGCGCGATCATTACCGAGCGCGTATACCTGGTTCCCGGTATTGGTAATGTTCTGACCACCGCGATCAACGCTTACGACAACGGCGTGATCGTGGGCGTCACCCTGTTCTACGCGGTGCTGTCCGTAACGTCTGTCATTCTCGGAGACGTGCTTATGTCCATGATGGATCCCCGAATCTCCTTTACTGCGAAAGCGAGGTAAAAGACTATGAATGATAAAAAGAATAATTTGGAAGAATTCAATATGTCTGACGCCGAGCTGTTTGCCCCTGTGAGCCACGACGAATTCGAATCCGAGCGGATCACCGCCCCCCGGTACTCCTACTGGAAGTCCGTATTCCGGGTGTTTTTCCGGAAGAAGATCAACATCATTGCCCTGGCGCTGCTTGCGTTTTTGATTATTTTCTCCTACGTTTATCCCGCCGCCATCGGCTATGACGTGGATGTGGATCCCTATATCAACCTGATGGACCCCGAGGCAAAGCATCTGAGTCCCAAGGCGGCCATGGCCAAATTCGGCGCCAATATTCACTGGATTCTGGGTTCCGGCGCCTCCGGCGAGTCCACCTTTGACGCCATCTGGTACGGCGCAAGCATCTCCATCTCCCTGGCGCTGACCTGCGCGGTCATCAATCTGACTGTGGGCGTGATCGTGGGCGCTGTCTGGGGCTTCAGCAAAAAGGTGGATATCTTCATGACCGAGGTCTACAACGTCATTGCCAACGTCCCCTATATCCTGCTGATCTCCGTGATCGTGCTGATTATGTCCGCTTCCTTCTGGTCTATGGTCTTTGCGCTGACCATCACCGGATGGATTGCCATTGCCTACTTTATCCGTACCCAGGTCATTATCATTCGTGACCGGGAGTATAACCTGGCTTCCCGATGTCTTGGAACCCCCATCACCCGGATTGCCAGCAAAAACATTCTCCCCTTTATGACCTCCGTGATCGTGACCCTGGCCGCTACTGAGATCCCTTCCTATATTTCCTACGAAGTGTTCCTGTCCTACATTGGTATGGGCCTGAAGGATATGTCCCTGGGCCGGCTGATCCAGTCCGCCCAGAGCGCCATGCTCACCCCCGGCTGGGAGATCGAGTTCTGGAGCCCTGTGGCTGTGGCGTCCATAATCGCGGTGGTGCTGTATATTGTTGGTCAGAATCTGGGCGATGCTTCCGATCCCAGAACCCATATGTAAGGAGGATCGGATATGGAAAATAAGAACGTAAACAAGAACGTATTGCTCAGCGTTGACAACCTTCATGTGAACTTCCGGGTTCGCGGCAGAACCCTGTCCGCCATCCGTGGCATTTCTCTGGATCTTTACGAAAATGAATCCATCGCCATTGTGGGCGAATCCGGTTCCGGCAAGTCGGTGTTCACCAAGACCTTTGCCGGCATGCTGGAAACCAACGGCTATATCAGCGAGGGCTCCATCATTTTCAACGATGAGGAACTGTCGGACACCAAAGTGTCTCTGGACAACACCGCCAGAAAGCTGATTAACTTCGCCTGGAAGAAGCTGAACGAGCTGTCCAAGCTGGAGTTTGGCGCGGAGACCTACCGGGCCATGCAGGCGCTGGAGTCGGAAAAGAAGAGCCGCTCCACCCTCAGCGAGGAAGAAGCCACACAGATCACCGGGAAAATGGAAGATCTGGCGTTCCAGCGCACCGAGCTGTTCAATCAGAAGCTTACCATTGATTCCAAAAAGGAAAAGGAACGCTACAAGGCCGTTTCCGCCCAGATCGACGCCATGGACGCGGAGATCAAGCGGCTGCAAAAGCAGCAGCAGCAGACCATTGCCGCCCACAAGAATGCGGTCAAGCATGACGAAGCCTATCTGAAGGACTATAACGCCAAGATGGCGGACTTGAAGAAAACCTATGAGGCCCAGATCCAGGGGGAGATTACCCGGGAGACGGAACTGCGCAATGAGATCATTGCCAAGGAAATCTATCTGTCTGTGGGCCGTTATTCCCTGAACAGACGGCTGCGGCTCATCAACCAGCTGCTCAAGAGCTTCAAGAAGGCCATGAGCCTGGGTGTGGACTTGAATGACGATCATGTCCGCAACAGCATCTTTGATGAGGTGGTGTTCCGGGTAAAGTACCTGGACGAGACTGAGCAGCACCTTCACGGCACCTGTGTCCTGAATCTGGCCAAGGTCAAGTATTCCAAGGACTGGACCCACATCCGGGGCGGCAAGATCGCCACGGTGTTCCAGGATCCCATGACCTCCCTGAACCCCATTATCACAATCGGCAAGCAGATCACCTCCGTCATTCTCAAGCACCAGAACTGCTCTGAGCTGGAAGCCCGGGAACGGGCCCTGACCCTGATGAAGAAGGTGGGCATCCCCAACGCGGAGGCCCGGTTTGACGACTATCCCTTCCAGTACAGCGGCGGCATGCGTCAGCGAATCGTCATTGCCATTGCCCTGTCCTGCCAGCCCAAGATCCTGATCTGCGACGAACCCACCACGGCCCTGGATGTGACCATCCAGGCCCAGATCCTGAAGCTGATTAAGGATCTGCAGAAGGAATTCAACTATACCATCGTATTCATCACCCACGACCTGGGCGTTGTTGCCAACGTAGCGGATCGGGTGGCGGTGCTCTACGGCGGTCAGGTGGTGGAACTGGGCACCTGTGAGGAAGTGTTCTATGATCCCAGGCACCCCTACACCTGGGCGCTCCTTTCCAGTCTGCCTCAGCTGGCGCAGCGGAACACCCAGCTGTATTCCATTACCGGCACGCCCCCGTCCTTGTACAATAAGATCGTGGGCGACGCCTTTGCTCCCCGGAACCCCCACTGCCTGAAGATCGACACGCTGAAAGAGCCGCCCATGTTCCAGGTGTCTGAGACTCACTTCGCCAAGACCTGGCTGCTGGATCCCAGAGCCCCCAAGGTGGAGAAGCCCGAGGCCATCCAGAATATCCACGAGAAGCTTGTGGAATCGTTTAACATTTGAGAAAGGAGGATTTTGTAATGGCAAACGAAAGAAAAATAAATCACTTGCCGGAGCATGGTCCTCTGGATGAAAACGGCCGTGAGATCCTGCTGAGCCTGAAGAATGTGGACATCACCTTCGGCAAGGGGGACAACGCGGTCAAGGCCGTAAAGAACGCAAGCTTTGACGTTTATAAGGGAGAGACTTTCTCCCTGGTAGGCGAGTCCGGCTCCGGTAAGACCACCATCGGCCGGGCTGTGATCCGGGTCAACCCCTGCGCCGCCGGTGAGATTCAGTACAAGGGCGTGCGGATCTCCGGTAAGACCACCCATAGCCTGGATCGGGATGTGATCCGAAACATTCAGATGATCTTCCAGGATCCGGCCGCTTCCCTGAACGAGCGGGCTACGGTGGACTATATCATTTCCGAGGGCTTGTATAACTTTAAGCTTTATGAGAATGAGGAAGATCGGATCCGCAAGGTGGAAAACATGATTCATGAGGTTGGCCTGCTGCCTGAGCACCTGACTCGCTACCCCCACGAGTTCTCCGGCGGTCAGCGGCAGCGGATCGGCATCGCCCGGGCCATGGTCATGGAGCCGGAGATGGTCATTGCCGACGAGCCCATCTCCGCCCTGGATGTGTCCATCCGCGCCCAGGTGTTGAATCTGCTGAAGAAATTCCAGCGGGAGCGGGGAACCACCTATTTGTTCATCGCCCACGACCTGTCCATCGTCCGTTTCATTTCCGACCGGATCGGCGTTATCTACAAGGGCGACATTGTGGAGATTGCCGAGGCGGAAGAGCTGTTTGACTATCCTCTGCACCCCTATACCCGCAGCCTGATCTCCGCCATCCCCATTCCGGACCCCATCCTGGAGAAGAACAAGGTGCTGTTCACCTATGATCCTTCTGTCCACGATTACTCTGAGAAACAGCCCCACCTGGTAGACATCGGCCACAATCACTATGTGTTTGGCAGTGAGAAGGAGATCCAGGAGTACAAGGCCATCCGGGAAAAGGGCGAGAAGCTGAAGTCCATTACCATCCGGGATGGAAACGAGCCTGAGACAGAAGCGCAGCCCCAGCAGGAGACCGGAGGGGAGGAATTCATTTTAGACACCCCTCTGCACGATACCGGGGCCAAATGGTATTCCATCCTGTCTTTCTTCCTGCCTCTGATCGGTTTGATTGCAGGCGTGATCTTCCGCAAACATAACTATATCCGCAACTACAAGGCCTGTAAGAAGGGCGCCCTGGCCGGACTGATTACCTTTGCGGCCATTGTGCTGTTCTTCGCGCTTATGCTGATTCTGGTTGTGGTATAGGAAAGCCTTTGGGATGCTTCGCCCCAAGGATCACGCGGAACCTTGACCGGAGCTGAAAATAAGAACCTGTGACCGTTTTCGTGCGGAGCGGCTTTTGGCTGCTCCGCACATGTCTTTTTTCCAAGGAGTTATGCATTTATGAAAAAATCCGGCCGCGACCGCAGACCCTATGTAAAACCGGTGACCCGCATTGAGCTGCCCCAGATCAATGTGAAGGCCCGTGTGATTCTGCTGGTGGTGTTTTTAGCCATCGGCGTTGTGGCGCTTATCACGGGAATGATGTCCATGCTGAGCACGGAACCGGGCTGGCAGCAGATCGAAGTCAATCCCCAGGAGCGAAATTGCAGCGGGGACTTTGTATTTTACTATGACTTTACCGATTCCGACAGCGCCACCGCAGAGCATAAGCAGCTGAATAACCTGTATAGCCAGCTGACCACGTCGGCTTATCAAATCTTCACCGCCGATGAGCAGATCTCCGATGTGGGCAACGTCTATACCCTGAACGCCCATGTGAATGAAATCGTGACCGTGGATCCGGTTTTATATCAGGCCCTGGAGCTGCTGGTGAGCAGCGGAAGCCGCTATCCCTTCCTGGCGCCGGTGAACGTAGAATATAACCGGGTGTTCATTGCGGAAAATGATGACGAGGCGGCCCGGTACGACCCGATCAAATCCCCCCAGCTGCAGCCCTATATCCGCCAGACAGCAGCCTATGCGGCCGACCCGGACATGGTAAGCCTGGAACTGATGGGAAACAATCAGGCCCGGCTGAACGTGGCCCAGGAATATCTGGACTATGGCAGGGAAAATGAGATCGAGACCTATTTCGATTTTGACTGGATGAAAAACGCCTTTATTGTGGACTATATGGCCCAGCAGCTCCAAAGTCAGGGGTTTACCAAGGGCTATCTGGCAAGCTATGACGGCTTTACCCGCAATCTGGACAGCCGGGGAGTGGAATACGGCGTGAATGTGTTTCATTTACAGGGGGTGGATCTTTACCAGCCCGCCCAGCTGATTTATGACACGCCCATGAGCATCGTCAATCTGCGAAGCTACGCCATGTCCGACCTGGACAGATGGCATTATTATAGCTACGCAAGCGGCGAAACCCTTACCATATTCCTGGATCCTGCCGATGGAATGAGCAAAAGCAGCATCGATACCCTGACCTGTTATTCTGAAAGCATGGGATGCGCCCAGATTCTCATGGAGGCGGCCCCGGTATTTATCGCGGATGCCTTCTCTGAGGAACGCCTTCTGGATATGGCCGGGGAGAATGTGTACAGCGTTTGGTGCCGGGGCACGGTGGTTCGTCATACGGATCCCAAGGACCGGATCGCTCTGGTTTCCGACGGCGGTTTGGTGTATACCATAGAGCAAGCGCTTGCCTCATAACAGTATGAAAAATCCCCGATGCGGTTGACCAGACCGCATCGGGGATTTTTCAGAGAAAAAAGAGAGGTAAGAAAATGAAAAAGAATAAATTTCCTTTTGTTGCTTTCATTATATCCGGGGGGTGTTAAAATTATAAGAGGGGAATTATTAAAAAAGTATTAAGTGAAGAAAAACTCCGGGGTGAAAATTGTGCAATATGACCTATGCCTACCGAAGGGCAGGGACATTATAAACATTTTGTGACATTTCCCCGGAGGGCTTGACTTTTCAGAAAAATGGGGTATAGTAAAGGTAAAAGAATTAGCACTCTAAAGAAGAGAGTGCTAAAAAGCAAAAGGAGGATGGCTATGAATTTCAACAACTATACCCAGAAGTCTCTGGAGGCAGTCCAGAGCGCCCAGCAGCTGGCTGTGCAGAACGGCCATCAGCAGATGGAGCAGGTGCATTTACTCCTGTCGCTGATCCGGCAGGAGGGTGGATTGATCCCCCAGCTTCTTCGGAAGATGGAAATCACGGTGGAAAGCCTGGAAGCCGCGGCGCAGACAGAGCTTCGGAAGATCCCCAGCGTTCGGGGCAGCCGGGAGGCGGACCGCTTCTATATCACCGCCGATGTGGACGCAACCTTTACCGCCGCCCAGGAGCAGGCAAAGGCCATGAAGGACGAATACGTGTCCGTGGAGCATCTGTTCTTAGGGCTGCTGGATACCGCCCGGGGCGGGATCAAGGAGCTGTTTCAGACCTACCGGATCACCAAGGAAGGGGCTTTGAAGGCGCTGCAGGCGGTTCGGGGCAGCCAGCGGGTCACCACTGACAACCCGGAAGGCACCTATGACGCGCTGGAAAAGTACGGCACCGATTTGGTGAAGCGGGCCAGAGAGCAGAAGATGGATCCTGTGATCGGCCGGGATGAGGAGATCCGGAATGTGATCCGCATTCTTTCCCGAAAGACAAAGAACAATCCTGTTTTGATCGGCGAGCCCGGTGTGGGCAAGACCGCCATCGCGGAAGGTTTGGCCCAGCGGATCGTGAAAAAGGACGTGCCCAAGCAGCTTCAGGACAAGACCATTTTCTCCCTGGACATGGGCGCCCTGATCGCGGGTGCCAAGTACCGGGGAGAATTTGAAGAGCGGCTGAAGGCGGTGTTGAACGAGGTGAAGGAGTCCGAGGGACGGATCATCCTGTTCATCGATGAGCTGCATACCATTGTAGGCGCGGGGAAAACCGAGGGCAGCATGGACGCGGGGAATCTGCTGAAGCCCATGCTGGCCCGGGGCGAGCTCCACTGCATCGGCGCGACTACCCTGGACGAGTACCGGCAGTATATTGAAAAGGACGCGGCCCTGGAGCGGCGGTTCCAGCCGGTGCAGGTGGATGAGCCCACGGTGGAGGACACCATCGCCATCCTTCGTGGTCTGAAGGAGCGGTACGAGGTGTTCCACGGAGTGAAGATCGCCGACTCCGCCATCATTGCCGCCGCCACCCTGTCTCACCGGTATATTACCGACCGGTTCCTTCCGGACAAGGCCATTGACCTGGTGGACGAGGCCTGCGCCCAGATCCGTACGGAAATGGACTCCATGCCCACGGAACTGGACGCGGTATCCCGGAAGATCATCCAGATGGAGATCGAGGAAGCGGCCCTGAAAAAGGAGGAGGACGAGCTGTCCAAGGCCCGGCTGGCAGAGCTGCAAAGGGAACTGGCGGAGGAGCGGGACAGCTTCAACGCCATGAAGGCCCAGTGGGAAAATGAGAAAAACGCCATCGGCCGGGTTCAGCAGCTGCGGGAGCAGATTGAGGAACTGAACCGGCAGATCGAGGCGGCGGAGCAGAATTATGATCTGGAAAAGGCGGCGGAGCTGAAGTACGGCCGTCTGCCCCAGGCCCAGCGGCAGCTGGAAGAGGAGGAGCGGAAGGCCCAGAGCGCCAAGGAGAGCAACATCCTCCGGGATCGGGTGACGGAAGAGGAAATCGCCCGGATCGTGGAGCGGTGGACCGGCATCCCCGTATCCCGGCTGGTTCAGGGAGAGCGGGAGAAGCTGCTGACCCTGGATAAGACCCTGCATCAGCGGGTCATCGGCCAGGATGAGGCGGTGCAGGCGGTCACCGAGGCCATTCAGCGCAGCCGGGCAGGCATCCAGGACCCCAACCGGCCCATCGGCTCCTTCCTGTTCCTGGGCCCCACTGGCGTGGGTAAGACCGAGCTTGCCAAGGCCCTGGCGGAAGCGCTGTTTGACGACGAAAGCAATATGGTGCGGATCGACATGTCCGAGTATATGGAGAAATACTCCGTGTCCCGGCTGATCGGCGCGCCTCCCGGATATGTAGGCTATGAAGAGGGCGGCCAGCTGACGGAAGCGGTCCGCCGGAAGCCCTACTCGGTGGTGCTGTTTGACGAGGTGGAGAAGGCCCATCCGGATGTGTTCAATGTACTGCTGCAGGTGCTGGACGACGGACGGATCACCGACTCCCAGGGCCGGACGGTGGATTTCAAGAACACCATTCTGATCCTCACCTCCAACCTGGGCTCGGAGTATCTGCTGGGAGGCATTCGCGGCGACGGCAGCATCGACCCAGAGGCCAAGGTCCAGGTGGAAGCCCTGCTTCGCCGGTCCTTCCGTCCGGAATTTTTGAACCGGCTGGATGAAATCGTGTTCTATAAGCCTCTGACCAAGGAGAATGTCACTTCCATCATCGATCTGCAGATTGATAAGCTGAATGCCAGATTGGAAAATCAGCAGATCCGGGTGGCGCTGACCCAGGCCGCCAAGAGCGCCATTGTGGACGCTGCCTACGATCCCCAGTACGGGGCCAGACCCCTGCGCCGGTATGTGCAGCATACGGTGGAAACCATGCTCAGCAAGCGGCTGCTGAAGGGAGAAGTGCTTCCCGGCCAGACGGTCACGGTGGATGAACAAAATGGGGAATTGGTTCTGACTGCCAATGAAACATAAAAAGACTGGACGCCTGATTTTGGGCGTCCAGATTTTTATCGGATGATGACTTTTCCGGTGCATTCCATCACCGCGTCTGACAGAATGACTTCGCCCACGGAATCCAGAAGGATCTTGCCGGAGCGGGGGTTTTTCACGGAGTCCACATGGCCGCGGATGGTGGCGTGGACGTCGGAATACTCAAAGGACAGGTCTGCGCCCTCCATGGTGCAGTCCACCAGCTTCAGATCCTTGCAGTAGCAAAGGGGCTGGGTGCCGATGATCTTACAGTTGATCAGGGTCAGGCCCTCAGAGAACCAGCCTAAGTACTCGCCTTTCACCACGCTGCCGCACACAGTGACATTCTTACTGTGCCAGAAGGCGTCCTTGGTATCCAGGACGGAGTCCGAAATTTCCAGATCCTCCATGTACTGGAAGGAGTACTTGCCCTGCATCTTCACGTTTTTCAGCTTTACATGCTTGCTGTCAAAGAACAGGTATTCCGACCGGATGGCGCTGTCCTCCAGGGTGATCTCTTCGCTTTTCCAGCCGAATTCGGCGGAGTCGATGTTACATCCGGAGAGGGCGATGTGCTTGCATTCCCGGACAGCTTTGATGCCGAACAGATCCGAGTCGGTGACCCTTCCGTTTTCCGCGTACCAGATGGCGGCCCGGGTCTTTTCGTCCATTTTGGAATCGTGGAGCTTGAAATTCTGAACGTGCCACAGGGGATAGCGCAGGGAGAAGCGGCAGTTGTTCAGGGAAATGTCCCTTGCTTCCTTCAGCACCGACTCCCCATCGGCGGGACCGGCAAAGACACAGTCGATGATATCCCCGTGCTGAAAATGATACAGCGCCCGCTCCTCGTCAAATTGTTCTCCGCTTATTTCCTGTCTCATTCCAAAAAACTCCTTAAAAGACCATAATCAGCCATATTATATCCGATGGAGGGGAAAGATGCAAGAGGCCAAATCGCTATAGACTTTTCTGAAAAGACGGAGTATAATGGGCACAAATGACAAAAACGGACAGGCTCTGTGGTTTTGTTTCCCTTAAGCACTGGAACCCTCCCGGTCATTGCCCGGGAAATGGCAAGGCTGGCGGGAAGGGCAGAGGGCCTTTTTTTATGGCTGTATGGAAAAGACAATAAAACGGAGGAGTAAGGAAATGAAAAAGAAAACATCCATTTTCATTGGAATCGTCTTATTGGCGGCGGGGCTTTGCTTTGCGGGATATTCCATGCTGCACCCGGAAGCCTCCTTCCCCTGGAGCAATCGGATCACCTTCCTGCTCTACGGCGTATACATCTGGCTGGTGTTTGATTTTCTGCTGGTGATCCCCTTATTCCGCCGGGAGCAGACTTCCGCCGGGAGTCTTGCGGCGAGCCTGCTTTACCTGTTCATGGCGATCACATTTTTCGCCATGGAAGTAACCGATACGGAGGAAGCGGACGTGTTCACCATCCTCCGAGGATTTGTTGTTTCCGGGGCACTGGATATGGCAGTGCAACACGCCCGCCGCTGGTTCAAAAGCAGGCATGCATGAATACGGAACGCAAATGGAAATTCATCGAAAGCGCGGATTGTATGAAGCTGAAGCATAGAGAAACATAGAATTATGCTTGAAAGCTTGCCGGTAACAGCGGCAATCGCCTTGGGGCTATGTGGATTATGCACGTTCCAGGTCAAAGCGATACTCGGCCTCCCAGATTCCTCCGTCCGGCGCGTAAAAGCTGGCATGGATGGTATAGTGGGCCGAATGGGCCGGGATCTCGATGGACAGAGGCTGGGACAGCTCCGCCTGGGTGAAGATCTGACGATCGCTGCGGTCCCAATTCTCCACCGTCACCGTGCAGGGCGCCGCCAGCGGCCGGGAAAAGGAAAACGTTGCCCGATGGTAGTCGATGGTTCCGTAGATTCCGTTGTATTCTCCGCCTGCCCGGTCGTCCTGATAGACCGGATGCAGCCCATCCTCCCGCCGCTCCCACAGCTGAACCAGCGTAGCGGAATGATCGCTGCCGTAGGAATCTCCTTCCTTTTCCAGATGGATCTCCAGAGCAGGGTAGGGCCGCAATAGGGATTCCACATGGGCCCAGTCCACCCCTTCGGGGATGTAATACCAGACGCTGTCGGGGGCTTCACTGTGCAGGAACACCAACTTGATGGCGTGATCGGTGAGCATCAGGGCCATCCTGCCTCTGGGGGTATCCATCATATAGGTGCATTCCTTTTCGCTGTTGGAGAAGGTATAGCTGCCGGTACACTCCCGCAGGGTCAGTCCGGCCAGGTATTCATGAAACGCCTTCTGATTGGACAGATCATACTGGGTATCGAAGGGGTCGTCCTCCAGGGTGACCTTTCGCACCGTGTATTGATCCGGATCCTCCCGCTGATAGATGATCTCAGAACCGGGGCCGCCGCCATAGGCCAGTGCCACATAGCCGCTGGTCATGCACAGCAGGAAGAACAGCCCCCCAACGACCAAGGCGCCGGAGTGCTTGTTTCCCGGCTTTGTAATGCTCCGGAGCCGGTAGCGAAGGGCTCTGGCTGACGCCGACAGACAGGTGGTAAACCCCCGTTCATCTCCTGCGGCGGACAGAACAAATTCGGCGTATTGCCTCCGGGTGGCGTCATCCGCGTGGAGCAGCACCGTCTCGTCGCAGCTCCGCTCCAGATCGTCGGCGCTTTTGCCCATGGCGATCCAGTTCAGGGGATTGAACCAGCCCATGGCGGTGCAGAACACCATAAAGAATTTGCTCCAGGCGTCTTCCCGCCCGATGTGGATCATCTCATGACGCAGGATCAGTTCCAGATCCGACAGGTCATACCGGCGCTCCGGCAACACCACCCGCACGGCCCTTGGAAATAGGCCGATGGTGACGGGGGTGGAAACCCGGGAGGAAATCAAAAGTCGGAATTTGGGCTTTTTGAAGCAGGCGTCTGTCAGGATCTTCTGCCAGAGCGCAAGTACCTCCGGATCGGTGACCGGTTTTGCCCCTTTCAGGATGTGACGCCGGAAACGCAGATGTTCGCGGATCTTCCAGAGCAAAACCAGGCAGAAGCCGGTAAACCAGAGGATTGGAAGGCCCCAGACCCATTTGCCTGACGCTGTAATCACCACAGCCGGGCTGGGGAGTTTCATAGCTCCCTGGATGGTAATGTAGAGATAACTGGGCAGCAGCCAAAGCATGGCGCAGCTGCGAGCGCTGATATGTTTACGCAAAAACGGCAGGGCAGCCAACAGCAGAAGATCATAAACCAAGATCTGAAAAAACAGCCCAAAGCACATGGACAGCATCATTTTGGCTGTGCCGGCCGCCCCATAGTACCATAGTCCCAATACCGCAATCACCAGCAGGAACGCGGGCAGCAAATTTCCGGGAATGTACGGACGATACTTCTGCAGGTCTGAGACTGCATCCTCCGCCGCAATTTCCTCATTGAACCGGGAAAACACTGTCCACGCAATTCCCAAACCCCAAACCCCGGAAAGCAGTGCTCGAAAAAAGATCTCCCGGCTCATAGCGCATCCCTCTCCAAAAGCTCCCGCAGCTGTGCGATTTCCTCTTTGCTCAGTCCGCTGTCACACAGGGCGCTGGCAAAGGTTGGAAGGCTCCCGCCGCACAGCTTCTGGAAGAAGGTCCGGCCCTGGGCGGCCAGATACTCTTTTTGGGTAACGCAGGGGGTGTAATAGCTTCTGCGCCCTTGCTTCTCAATGGAAAGAAAGCCCTTTTCTCCCAACCGGGTCAGCAGAGTCAGCAGGGTGGTCATGGCCATGGGATGGGTCTTGTATAGAATGGCCTCAATATCCGTCCGGGCCGCCGGGGGCTTGCAGGCCCACAGCGCCTGCATCACTTCCAGCTCGGCATCGGGTAGGCGGCGAATGAGTTCGTTCATGATATCACATCCTCTACAGTTGTAGTGTTAATAATATTCTACAACCATAGAGTAACTTTGTCAAGCCATTATCTGCTTTGTGGCGGCTATTAGTAAAAGATAGATGAACACCATTGACTTTCTTTGTCTAATGGAGTAGACTATATTCAGGGAGTCTAACTGAGTAGACAAGGAGGGATCGCATATGGAAATTCCCAAAATTCACGAAAGCGAATACCGCTTCTGCTTGATTCTGTGGGAGCGGGAACCGGTCACCGCTGTGGAGCTGGTGAAGCTGTGCCAGGCCCAGCTGGGGTGGAAGCGGACCACCACCTATACGGTCATCAAGCGCTTGGGGGAGCGGGGGGTTCTGAAAAACGAGAACGGCGTTGTCACTTCTCTGATTTCCAAGGACCAGGCTCAGGCATATGAGATCGACGAGCTGGTGGAAAAGAAGTTCGAGGGTTCTCTGCCCGCCTTCATCGCCGCCTTTACCAAACATCAAGCGCTTTCCGACAAAGAGCTGGATGAAGTGCAGCGGATGATCGACCGCATCCGGAAGGGAGGGGCCCAATGAGCGAGCTGTTTCTGAAGATCCTGAACATGAGCATTTCCGCAAGCTGGCTGGTTCTGGCGGTGCTGCTTCTCCGGCTGGTTTTGAAAAAAGCGCCCAAGTGGGTGAACGTGCTGCTGTGGGGCATGGTTGCCCTGCGGCTGATCTGTCCGTTCTCCATAGAGAGCGCCCTCAGCCTGATCCCCAGCGCCCAGACCATTCCCTCGGACATTATGATGGATACCACCCCGGAGATTTCCACCGGGATTCCCGCCCTGAATGGATTGGTCAACCCGGTAATCACGGAGTCGTTCGCCCCCGCGCCGGAGGCCAGCGCCAACCCCCTTCAGATTTTGATTCCTGTGGCTTCCGTTCTTTGGCTTGGCGGAATGGCAATCCTGGCTTCGTATACCGTCATCAGCTATTGGCAGCTGCGCCGGAAGGTCGCCACCGCCGTGCGGTACCGGGACAACATCTTTCAGAGCGAGCATGTCCCGTCCCCCTTTGTGCTGGGCATTTTTCGGCCGAGGATCTATCTTCCGTTCCGGCTGGATGGAGAGAATCTGAACTACGTGGTGGCCCACGAGCAGGCCCATATCCGCCGGAAAGACCACTGGTGGAAGCCCCTGGGGTTCCTGCTTCTGGCCATTCACTGGTTCAACCCCCTGATGTGGCTTGCCTATATACAAGATCATCGGTGCAGGACCTTGGATAGGGAACAGATGGCTGCCTTGAACAGGATTTGTATGGAGTCTCAGTAAATATTCCGGATCGATTTCATATGAAAAATACCGGCTCAGGAGAGAATTTTCCTGAGCCGGATGCTTTTCGTTTTGAGATCAGTCCTCGTACACCGCGGACAGATCGGCGTAGTAGGCCATCATTTCTTCTTCTGTGTCGAAGTTGGCCACATACATCTGGTTGGCCATAGCCCCGGACAGAGCGTCGGGAATACGTCCCCACATGACCATGTTCTTACCGTACTTCATCATCACTTCGTAGTCGTCCAGCTGGTAGTGTCTGCCGTCCCGGCGGCCGTAGAAGGCGCAGTAGTGGGAATTGCCGATGCTCTTGGTGTTGCAGTCGAAGGCCACCATATCCGCCCAGATCTTATACACGTCGGTCTCCTGGGCGTAGTTGTACATATCCGGGGTGTAGCCGCCTGCGGGGCGCATGTTTACCTCCAGGCCCAGCACATCACCCTTCTTGCCCAGGCCCTCCTGATCCTCGTTCAGCACGAAGAACTCCAGGTGGATGAACCGGCTCTTGACCCCGAAGGCCTTTACCGTGGCCAGGCCCGCCTGGCGGATCTTCTCGGGCATTTCCTTGACCAGGTAGTACACCGAGTCGCCTTCCTCGTTGACAATGTCCATGATGGACAGGGGGGTGATGTTGCCGGACTCAAAGAGCATATTGCCCTGGGAATCCACAATGCCGTCAAAGGTCTGGACATAGCCGTTGACGAATTCCTCCATGATGTACACGGTATCGTCCTTGGTATTCATGAAAAAGTAAACGTCCTCGTCGCTTTGCAGCTTATAGGTATTGCTGGCGCCCACGCCGTTGTCCGGCTTGACCACCACCGGGTAGCCTACCGTGTGGGCAAACGCCAGCGCGTCGTCGATCCCCTCCACCAGGTGATACCGGGCGGTGGGGATGCCGGCCTTGGCATAGTAGGCCTTCATGACGGACTTGTACTTGATCTTGTCCATCTCATGAAGCTTGGGGCCGGTGGTGATGTTGAACTCGGTGCGCAATGAGGCGTCCCGCATGAGCCAATATTCATTGTTGGATTCCAGCCAGTCGATTTTGCCGTACTTGAAGGTAAAGAAGGCCACGGCCTTAAATACTTCGTCGTAGTTTTCCAGGGAGGATACCTTATAGTATTCATGGAGGGAATCCCGCAGCTCCTGAAGCAGCTGGTCATAGGGGCAGTCGCCGATGCCCAGCACCCGCATGCCGTTGTTCTTCAGCTCGCGGCAGAACTTCCAGTAGGTCATGGGAAAATTGGGGGAAATGAATACAAAGTTTTTCATAGCGCTCTCTCCTTCTCTATATACCCCGGGAGCCGGGGAATCAATGCGGTTTTGCCTCAGTCCAGGAACCAGGGCAGATAGATTTCCACCATTTTATACCACCAGGGCCAGTCGTGGTTTACATCATAGCCCCAGTATTCAAACCGGGTGTGGATGCCCTTCTGGCAGCAAACCGTGTCCAGCCAGCGGGTGGATTCCAGCAGGGGCTCTTCCCAGGCCCCCTGGCCGCAGACGATCAGGCTCTTCTGACTGTTGTACAGGCCCTTGTAATAGTGGTCGTCCGGCAGGTTCTGCAAATACAGGCATGGGCAGTTGTTGTACACCAGCTCGTCGCAGTAGTCGCCGAAGAACTCCTTGTTGTCATACAGCCCGGAGATGGCGAAGCAGCCGTCAAACAGATCCGGGCGGCGGTAGTACAGGTTGGCCGCGTGCATGGCGCCCATGGAGCAGCCGAAGGTGAGGATGCCCTGGTCATAACCGTTTGCCATGCCTGCCAGGTGGCGGATGGTGGGCACCATTTCATTGACCACGTAGTTGTACCACTTTTCGTGGTTCTCGATCCGCCAGCGGTTGTCCGCGCCAATGGCGGCCCAGGATTCGTTGTCGATGGTGTCGATGGAGAATACCATGCATTTTCCTTCTTCGATCCATCCGGCGAAGTGATCTGTCATATGGAAGGACTCAAAATCCCAGAACCGGCCTGCCTGGCAGGGAATGAACATGATAGGCTTCCCGGCGTGGCCGTAGACCTTAAATTCCATTTCCCGGTTTAAATAACCGCTCCAGTGCTTTTCGTAGCGAATTTCCATGATTGCTCTTCTCTCCTCAATATAAATTACAGTTCCAGGCAGTCCATAAATATGGGGATTTGATTTTCCCAGGAGGCCTCGGAGTGGCTGCCGCCGGGGACGATCCGAAAGGCCAAATTCACCCGTTTGGTCAGCAGCAGGTGGGCTGTGGAGATCATAGATTCCTGGGTGGCGGCGTGGTTGAACATCTCCAGCTCACCGTAGTCCATATACACGGTGGTATCCCGGCGGATGTGGGCCCGGGCAACCATTTCCAGCACCTTCCCGGGGGCTACCCACAGGCTGGGGGACAGACAGGCCGCCCGCTGAAACACATGGTTGAAGGCGCACACGCCGTAAAGAGCCATCAGTCCGCCCATGGAGGAACCGGCGATGATGGTGTTCTTCCGGTCGGGAAGGGTACGGTAGTTCTGGTCAATATAGGGCTTTAACTCGTTAACCATCCAGTGGAGCATGACGCTGCCTTTGCCTTTGATGTGGCCGTGCTCGGAATTGGTATAGGTCATGGGGGCGTATTCCACCAGACGGCGGTTGCCCTCATGGTTGCACTCCACGCCCACAATAATCAGCTGCTTTCCGCTTTCCTCCATATAGCGGTTCATGCCCCAGGATTTTCCGAAGGTGGCGTCCTCGTCAAAAAATACATTATGTCCGTCAAACATATACATAACCGGATAGTGCCGGTCGGGTTCGAATTCATAGGAATCTGGCAGGTAAATATAAGCCCGGCGGGGCTTGCTGCCGGACAATTTGGGGATGGTCACATCCCATTTGCGTACCATTTGTTGTTGTCCTCCCGTGATAAAGACGCTGAATAAACCTTAGTATAATTTGAAAAGGATGGATTGTCAACCGTTTGACAAGAAAAAAGTTTTCCACACAAAAACATACGGCCGCTGAATAAAGACAAAGGGAAGTGCGGGCGCGCTTCCCTTATTTTTTATGAAAGATGGGCTTCCGGCCTTCAAAGGTGCAGACATAGCCGAAAATATCCGTAAGCAGTTCCTGGGCCTCCCGGCAGTACTGGCCCACACGGTTGCACCGGTGGGCGTCGGAGCCTATGGTGACGATCTGCCCGCCCAGTTCCCGGAACCGGCGGAAATACTCGGCAGTGGGGAGAAAGCCGCCGCATCGATCCATGCCGCTGGTGTTCAGCTCTAGCCCTTTGCCCTTTTGGACAAGACAGCGGAGAATCTCGTCTACAAGCTCCCGGTGGTCGTCGTAGGGGACGCATCGGGGCGCGGGATGGGCGCTGGTTTTGCCGATGTAGGTCAGGTGGGCCAGCACGTCATAATCCTCGTGGATTTGCACGCAGGCCAGTGTCTCTTCCAGGTAACGCCGCTCGGCGTCAAAGACGGTTTTTCCCTGCCAGTACTCCGGAAAGTATACGTCCAGATTGTCCACAAAATGAATGGAGCCAAGAACAAAATCAAAGGGCCGCCGCCGAAGATCCTGCTTCAGCTGATCCCGGTTATCCCGGGCCAGGCCGAACTCCATGCCCCGGCGGATGGTCAGGCCGGGAATGGAAAGACCGTCGTATTCGGCGTTGTAGCGTTCCGTGGAAAAGGTCAGGTCCCCCATGGTCCCCAGGGGATCGTAGTCTAAATGGTCGGTAAAGCAAAGCTCCCGCAGACCGGCGGCCTTGGCGGCCAGGGCCAGGTCTTTGCCTGTATCGGTGCCGTCAAAGGACACCCGGGAATGAACGTGAAAGTCAAACATGATATCTCTCCTCCCAGAACTGGCGGAACGCCGTAGGAAGCGCCGCCTGGCCGTTGATCTGTTCTTCTGTAAACCACTGGAAGATCCCTTCCGGTTGGGACACTTCCAGATAGAACCCTTTCATATTCCACTGAATGTGGGTAAAAATATGCTTTTTATCCGATTCCCGCAGAATCTCCCGGGGGCGCAGGCCAAAGGATTCCGCCGCTTCCAGGGCTTGGGGGGCGTCCAGGCGGCCGTCGATATTGGGAAACTGCCACAGCCCTGCCAGCAGACCGGCATCCGGCCGCTTCTCCAGGGCATAGCGGCCTTCACAGCTGAGGATGAATACGGTCTTATCCTCCTGCCGGCGGGACTTTTTGGGGGATTTTACGGGAAGGGAAGGGGCGGTGCCCCGAATATGGCCCAGGCAGATTTTCTGGCAGGGACAGCAGCCGCACTCCGGGGGACGGTTGGGACCGCACAGGGTAGCCCCTAACTCCATCAGGGCCTGGGTAAAGTCTCCGGCCTGGGCAGGGTAAACTTCCGCCAGGGCGGCGGTGGCAGCTTTTTTGGCAGCTGGCAGATCGATGGGGGTGGGATCGTCGGTCAACCGGCTGCAAAGGCGCAGCACGTTCCCGTCCACGGCCGGGGTGGGCAAATCAAAGGCGATGGAGCAGATGGCTCCGGCGGTATATTCTCCGATGCCGGGCAGGGCAAGAACCTGGTCATAGTTTTGCGGAAAGACGCCGCCGTGGCGGTCCAGAATGACCTGGGCGGCCTTTTTCAAATTCCGCACCCGGGAGTAATACCCCAGCCCCTCCCAGAGCTTGTGGAGGGCGTCATCATCGCAGGCGGCTAAGTCCGCCACTGTGGGCAGCGCCTCGAGAAAGCGGGCATAATACCCCTTCACCGCCTCTACCCGGGTCTGCTGGAGCATGATCTCAGACAGCCAGATATGGTAAGGTTCTTTCGTCTGCCGCCAGGGCAGATCCCTGTGCCCGCCCCGATACCAGGGCAGCAAAAGCCCGGGAAGCCGGGAATAGCAATGCTCGTTCATATGATCTCCTTATGATTGGTGCCTTCATTTTACTATAGAAACGCTTCGCGTGTCAAGGTGGGGGTCGAGCCAAAGGGAAGCAGAAAATAATCCGATTTTTTAGAAAAAAACACTTGCTTTTTTCCACGGACTGTGTTATTATACCTTAGCACTTGAGCGTGTGCATGCGCCGGTAGCTCAGTTGGATAGAGTGACTGACTACGAATCAGTAGGTCGGGGGTTCGAGTCCCTTCCGGCGTACCAACAATTTTTTGCACTCCGCCCCGGATGGTACTTTGGGTATCGTTCGAGGCGGTGTTGCATAGTATGGTCCAGAGGATGATTTCCTCTGGACCGATTTCTACCCGCTGGATGGTGGACAAGATCGCTTCGGTGTCTGTATTGTCTGTGGAGAGGATCTTCTCCAAGGACGAGCGGAGCACCGCCTCCGGCAGCATGGACATATCCACTTGATTTTTCAACCGCTTGATGTCGTGCTCCAGCTTGGCCTTCTGGGCTTCCAATTCCGTGATTTTGTTTTTTACTGCCGTTGACACAAATCCTTCCAGAAGGGTGTCAACGGCATTATTTAGTTTTGCGGTTACGTCCCGTTCCTCTGCAATCAGAGCGTTCAGCCGGGAAGCGGCCCCGCCTTGGATGGTTCGGGCCTGCTCCCGCAGGATCTGCAGCAAGCGATCCACATTGGTGGGGCTGCCCAACATTGCCCGGGTGTACTGTACGGCAATCTGCTCCAGACGATCAATGCGGACCGGTTTGGAGTTGCAGCTGTGCAGCCGCTTCTGCCCGGAGCAGCTGTAATAGTAGAGTCGCCCTTTGGAGATCCGGACGGACATGGCGGAGCCGCAGCAGGCGCAGAATACTTTGCCTTTCAGGGGGTACGGCCTGTTCTTCGGGGGCCTTCCGGCCTGCTGCGTTTTGTTGTCGGCCATACGATTCTGAACCTGATCAAAGACGTCTTTGTCGATGATGGCGGGGAGGGCGTCTTCAATCCGAATGGCGTTTTCGGAAGGCGCTGCGTGGGTGTTCCGTGTCCCGTTTTCCCGGTAGGGCACGGCTCCGTAGATCAGGACGCCGATGTACTTTTCGTTTTTCAGCAGATCGTGGAGACTGTTTGCGCCAAATGGCTTGCCCCTCTTTGTCTTCAGACCGTCGGTATTCAACCCGGCAATGATCTGCCGGTAACTGCGGCCGTCGGCGTACTCCCGGAAAATACGGCGGACAATCTCGGCTTCCTCCGGCTGGATTTCCAAACGCCCGTCTACCACCTGATAGCCCAGGGCAGGTTTGCCGCCGGTGTGCTGGCCATTGCGGGCCATAAAGCGCAGCTTTTCCATGGTCTTCTGCCGGGTCTGCAAGCTCCAAATCTGGTTAAATAGAGCCATGCTGCCCTCCGAAAGAAAATTCATCGGATCCCGAAGATCTCCGCCAATGCTGGGCTGCGTGACGGAGACCACGGACACACCCATGCGGGTCAGATCGTCCCGGAAGCTGAACCAGGCGGACATTTTTCGGAATATCCGGCTTTGATCGTAGATCACCACCGTGTCCGCAAGCCCCAGCTGTAAATCCCGCATCATGGCTTCAAATTGGGGCCGGGTTTCCTTCATGCCGGAAATTGCCATGTCGGCATAGACCCCCAGAATGGGAATCTGGTGTTGCTGGCACCATTCGGTGCACTTTGAAACCTGAACTTCGATGCTGTCCGGGTTCTGGTTGTCGGTGGAGTAACGGGCGGAAATAAAAGCGCCGTGGGTTTTCATAATTTACCTTGCCTTTCCGGGGCAAATCTGCTACTATAAAAGCGCAGAATGTCCCTATCTTAGTGGGTGAGGGTGCTGCATTGCTCATCCGGCATTGGCGTGCCGGTGAGCCTCTTTTGACCGCTTCGGTGTTGGCGCACCGGGGCGGTTTTTTGTGTCCTATTCGGACACTTCATCCAGATGCCTGGATGTTTTGTCGTAAACAAGGTGGGTAAACACCTTTGCAGT
Source organism: uncultured Oscillospiraceae bacterium (assembly GCA_944385535.1). Lineage (GTDB taxonomy): Bacteria > Bacillota > Clostridia > Oscillospirales > Oscillospiraceae > Faecousia. The sequence continues at coordinate 4,155 of CALWXR010000008.1, read as the reverse complement.
TGCAAGACAATCTGACAGAGACCTATGGGCATTTCTGCGCCATACTCCGTAGTAGAAGCAAAGGGTTTCAAGCTTGTAGTTGTCTATATCCGCTTTCTTTATGGTCAGTTGTGCCAAATCCAGTGTGTCGTAAAAGCGTGTTCCCACTGGAAGTTCCGCTCCATGAGCGAAGATAAACCGCAAATCAAAGTCAAGGTTGTGCCCGCATAGATGACAGCCACTGAGAAACTCCGTCAAGGCTGGAGCAATCTGCCGAAACTCCGGCGCATCCGCTACCATGTCATCAGTAATATGGTTTACAGCAGAAGCGGCCGCTGGAATTGGCTTCCTGGGCTTGCATAGGGTTGTAAAACAGGAAACCGGCACCATTCCGTAGTCAAACTTGATTGCGGAGACTTCTACAATATCCTCTTTGGACGGCGCAAACCCAGTCGTTTCCACATCCAGGAAGACCAGAGGGAAAATAGAATCTAGGCGTGTTGTCCGGGTGATATTGCTAAAGTCATAGGAAGGCATATCTTTCAAGTAGTGCTTCTGTACAGGTTCAGAAAGGGTGATATCAACCCTTGGAATACTGTTTAATTCTGATTCAAAGGCTTCTGCCATCAGGTCCATTTTATTCTTGATGTCAGAAAATTTCTGATCGACCGACTCGCTTTCGTCAGTTTTGGGAATCGAAGCTGAATTATCCAGCATACAGGACTCTTCTGACCGCTGCGGCATTATAGGTTCTATCGCTGTATCTTCTTGCACCGCCTGTTTCCGTTTGAATAAAATAACACCGACGATCACAAGTACCGCTATAACCAGGAAATGAATCAGGTTATTGTGTACCAATCCGCCGAACAAGAAAAACACCACGGCAAAAAGGATTTTCCAGGGAGTCGTGATCTGGAATGTTCTGGTGATCCATGCTTGCAGCTTGGGGACTGGCAAGGCCAGAGCAATTGCCAAGGCAATCCAGATGCTCCGGGGCTGGGGGAGCATTTTCAAAAAGGCCCAACCCATAAAAGCCACCAGCAAGAGCAAAATGATATTGACGGTCATGGGCCCAAGGCATCCGCTCCCGCTGCTCCGGCCGCCGCTGCTTGTCGGCGGAGCGGCTTTGAATGGGGTTTTCTTGGTATCCTTCTTGCTGTCCTTGACATAGGAAATACCAGTTCCGGGGATGCTGGCGGTGGTCCGTGTTCCTCCACCGGCCTTTTTGGTGTAGCGAAAGCCTTTTCCGCCGACGCTGTATCCGATTCCGGACTTGCTCAGATTGATCCGAAAGGGACCAGCTCCGAAGCTCTTTCTGAAACGAAAGCCCATCTTGATCTCCTCTTTCCTCTATGATTTTTGCCGCTTGTTCCGACAAATTATGACAGCAATCAAAACGAATGTTTGCTAATATGAAACCGAATTAAAGAAACGGAGGGCATGAAATGCTACATAGAACAGACACCATCCGAGAAATCGTCAGGCTGCTCAAGGGGGCGGATGACCGGGAACTGGTCATTGCCCTGGAATTTATCCGATCTCTGACCCGGGAGGACTAAGCTTCGGCTTAGTCCTCTTTTTTGTATTCTTCGGCCAGGCGCTGGGCCATATTGGCCAATAGTTCCCACTCTGCCGGCTCCAACCGGGCCAGGACGGAAACCAGACGGCGGCGGAAATCCTCTTTCTCGCCCCGCATGACATCACCCAGGAAGGCAGCAATTTCAGCATCCCGGCTGATCGGGGTGAGCATTTCGCCTTCTCCAGTGCGAAGCCAGACTTCGCTGATGTTAAATTCACGGCAAATGTCAGAAATTGTTCTGTCTGATGGTGTTCTATTGCCGGTTTCGATCAAAGAAATAAAGTTCTTTGTAAGTCCTAGAATGTCCGCAAACTCATCTTGAGTAAGCTTTTTGCTATTCCTGATCTGTTTGATCCTCTTCCCAAGCATTGACTCCCCTCCTTCCTGTGCCTATACAGTAACACATAAAACATACTGTGTCAAACATTATTTTGAAAAAACTATAATTTTGTGATTGACAAGTTTGATTAAGTGTGATATGGTAATCATACAAAATCACACAACGGAGGTGGCAATATGAAAGAGAACGACAAGTTGATCATCCAGCTGTTGACCGATGCGCTGGAAAAACTGCCGGAAGACCGAAAGCAGTATTTCATGGGCTTTGCCGAAGGCGTTGCTGCCATGGCGGAGCTGTCCCGAAACAAGTCCGAAGATCAGGCTATGAGTGCCTAAAATCACAATCGCCTGGAAAGGAGTTGTCTATGAGCACCAAAACAAAAGCAGCTGTGCAGCCGGAAGCCATTGTGATCGGTCGTGATGGGACGTTGGTACAGATGCCGCAGCTGTCCCAGGAGCAGATCAATGCACTGTGGGAGCAGATCGTCCGCAACTATGCGCAGCGGCACCCGGAAATCTTCCGGGATGCGTCTGTATAATGCCGCCGATCCGGCGGCACATAGCAGCCCCGGCAAGCACAGCTGGGTTGTACATCTTTCTGTTCCTTCAGGGGAACAGCCTAAATTCCCACACGCTTGGGAGAATGGAGGAAACTGTATGAAAAATGCAAATGCAGACCCCAAAAAATTCAATGCCGATTTGCAGAGGCACCTTATGAAGTGTGAGCTGGAGTACCGGGCGAAGATGATCCCCGGTGGGAGCTGCGTGGACTGGCTGGGTGAAAATTGCAATTCGGTGGAAGACATTTCCAGGTATCTGCGTGCGATTGGCTTCAAGATTCGACGGATCGTTGACGAGAAGGATACATCTGGAGATACCCATAGATGGGTCGAGACAACGAACGGCGTTATCGTATATGTCAACGACGGAGGCTTGTTCGGACTGGTTGCTGCTGCGAAAAGACTGCCCCGTACCGGCGGGTAATCCGGTACCAGACTATTGCAGCACAATACTAGTTAGTGGAGATCTGTGCAAGACCTGCGACACTTGCATGGAGGGAGCTGGGACCCGTCGGCCTTAAACCGCAGAGGCTATCCCGGCAGCGGTGACAGCACGGAGAGACGGCCCGCCGGATGACTTCCCCCGGCGGTTATACGGAGCGCCAGGTAGGCGGCCCGGGCTCTTCAACCCGGCAAGTGGCCGTTCAAATCGGCCTCGCTCCGCAAGCACCCCCTACTCTGCCCTGAAAGGAGGGAGGCAGGCAAATTCTGCACGAAACAAAAAAAAGACGGCGATGCCTGCCAGCACCGCCGCAAATCTCACAAAGGAGAGTTAACTTATGAGTAAATTATACCTGATTTCCCTCCTTTTGTCAAGGAGGGCTGAACTTTATGAGTGAAATAATATCACCCGACACGGGGCAAGAAAACGCACCGCAGCCAAGCGAAAGGGAAACTTTTGCTGCCTACATCCAGATCCCTGGTCCTGTGTTTTACAGTAACACTCTTACCGACAAGGCAAAGCTGCTTTATGGACTCCTGAATGCCATGAGTCAAGCACCCAGATATTACGCCTTTCCACGGAACCGGACACTGATGAAATACTTGGACTGTTCAGAGAGAAGGCTCCAAGGATATTTAGCTGAGTTGAGGGATGCCGGGGAACTGACCATTGAAAATGGTGAGGGCGGCCGTCAGCTCCGCAAAATCCGCCTTACCCGATTGCAGCCTGTTTACCCCGACAAAAATGGCGGGGGTACCCCCGACAAAAATGGCGGGGGTAATAAGAATAACAGAAAGAGGAATAAGTGTAGAGGCAAAGCCTCCGCAGCCACACAAGATGAGATTATCCAGTGGTTCAATCTGTGGGTAGCAAAACAGGATCTGAGCGAAAAAGATTCCACCGATCTTTGCACGGATCTCCGGGACTTCGCGGAAAACCGGGAATCCATGGGAAAGCCATTCAACACCATCAAGGCTGCGGCCCGGATGGGAAACCGTCTGCTCACCTTGAGTGAAGGAGCACCACACCGGGTTGGCATGATGCGGTATCTGATCAGCAAATCCATTCGCAACAACTGGTCCGATATCTTCCCGCTGAATGAAAAGGACACGGCAGATTACAACCGCTTCCTGGCTTCCGAATACGGCGTCGAGCCGTCCGCAGACAGTGTGGAATACTTCTAGTACTCTGTAAATTCTAAATCTTTATAATGGGGTATAGATGCTTCAGCTTGGTTCTTGCATCATCGGTAGTGA